>NZ_DASVSI010000059.1:0-26917 GCF_036388155.1 Hymenobacter sp.
CGGCACCCGCCGCTTGCTGAAAGCGGGCTTGCCGCGCACGTTCGAAACGCAGGAAATGGAATTGGCCAACCTGCGCGGGCGGGTGGAAATGGCCCCCACCCTGGGCCGCGGCCTGCTGGAGCAGGGCCGCGCCGTGTGCACGTTCGACGAGCTGAGCCCGGCTTCGCCCCTGCACCAGCTGGTGGTGCACACCCTGGCCACGCTGGCGGCGTCCGATTTGCCCCTGGCCCTGCGGCGCGAGCTGAGCCAGCTGCGGCAGCGGTTTCCGGCGGCGCTCACCACCGGCGCAAGCCCGGCGCCGACGGCCGCTACGTTTCGGGAGCTGCGGCGGCAGCGGCCAAGCCGTGCCCGGCAGGGCAGCCAAGCGGCTTTTTTGCTGCACGTGTGCGAGCTGGTCTACCTCACGGCGCTGCCCGAACCTACGGCCGGGGGCCGGAGCCGCTTCGCTGATTTTCGGCGCGACGAGGCCTTGATGGCGCGGCTGTTCGAGCAATTCACGCGCAATTTCTTCCGGCGAGAGCAGCGCCACTACCGCGTGTACGCCGAAACCATTGCCTGGCAAGCCGAAGGCTCGACCGACGACCTGAACCTGCTGCCCACCATGCTCACGGACACCACGCTCGACGCCCCCGACCGCAAAATCATCCTCGACACCAAATACTACGCGGCGGCCCTGCGCCCGCGCTACGACCGGCAGCGCCTCATTTCCCCGCACCTCTACCAGCTCTACGCCTACCTGCAAAACCAGCGCCCCGCCCCCGGCCAAGCCCTCGAAGGCATTCTCTTGTACCCGGCCGCTACGCACGACGTGGACGTGCGCTACACCTTGGGCGGGCACCCCGTGCGCGTGGTCACGCTCAACCTGCATCAGCCCTGGGCCGGCATTGCGGCCGACTTACTCGGCTTAATCCGCTGAGCACCAGAATCTTTTGCTTAGTGGGCACAAAAAAACAGCCCGGACTTTCCAAGGGAAAATCCGGGCTGTTTTTGAATCAACTTAGGAAGTGAGCTGGCGCGAGGCCAGCAGCCAACTACTTAGGAGCTTCGGTGGTCGTGGTCGAGCCAGCAGTCGTAGCACCTTCCGTAGCGGGAGCGGTGGTAGCGCCTTCGGTAGCAGGAGCGGTGGTAGCATCAGCAGCAGGAGCCATAGCAGTGCTGTCGGTGGTAGTGGTGGTCGAAGTCTCGGTGCCAGCGGCAGGAGCCTCAACGGTGGTAGACTCGGTGGTCTTCGACTCGCACGACGACAGACCAGCGGTCAGGGCAAGGCCCAGGGCGGCAACTTTGAACAGGTTGTTCATTTTGAAGGTAATTTTGAAAATGGGTTGGCTAAAAAACGCTCTTTATCCCCGCTACCTGGAAAGGTAACCCGGCCCAGAAAAATATTTTTTTGGCGGGTTACTTGTGGCCCTCCATTGTATTAACTCCCAAAGTGAATGAGCAGGAGCAATTCCTCTTCTGTGACTCCTACCGACGACGCGCTGATTGCCGCCATTCGCAGCGGCGATGAGCGGGCCCTGGCCCACCTCTACCGGCTGCATTGGCCCATGGTGTCGCATTTTGTGCTGCAGAACAGCGGCTCGGAAGACGATGCCCAGGACGTGTACCAGGAAGGCGTGATGGTGTTTTACGAAAAGGTGCGCGACAATTCTTTGGAGTTGAGCTGCCAAATCAAAACCTACCTCTACGCCGTGTGCCGCCGGCTGTGGCTCAAGCGCCTGACCAGCAAAAGCCGCTTCGGCGTGCGCTTGCTCGACGACGAGGAGCAGGGCTCTTACCTGAACACAGGAGCCGAGGAGGACCTGCTCGCCGCAGAGGAACAGGACCGCCGCTTCGCCACCATGAGCGAGGCCCTGAACCACTTGGGCGAGCCGTGTCGTTCGCTGCTTGAGGGCTTTTACCTGCTCGACAAATCGATGCAGGACTTAACGGCAGAATTCGGCTACACCAACGCCGACAATGCTAAGAATCAAAAATATAAATGCTTGGTGCGCTTGAAAAAACTATTCTTTACCCACTATAAAGAAGAACCCATTTAGCAGTTATGAACTGCGGACCAGTAGCCCGCAGAATTCCCATTACGCTTACCACTGCCACTCCCATGGCAGGCTTACCCATGATGACTGAAGCAGATTATTACGCCTTATTTGAAGCCTACGCCGACGGCGAGCTGGCCGGGCCTGCCCGCGCCAATCTCGAAGCGCGCCTAGCGGCTGACCCCGCCCTGGCCCTGCGCTACGCCGACTTCACGGAAATGACCAGCACCCTGCGTGCCTACGGCCAGCGCCAAACCGTGCGCCGGCAGCTCCAGGGCATCCACGCCGGCATGCTGGCCGCCGACGAAACCGAAGCCATGCCCACCGCCGACACCGCGGGTAAGCTGAGCCATTCGGTGAATCCCATACTGCGCATTTCGCGCACCGAGCGCAAGCTGCGCGACTTCTGGAACGGCCACCGCGCCACCATGGGCGTGGCCGCTTCGGTGGCGGTACTGGCGGTGTTTGCCACGCTGTTGGGCCTGCAAATGTATTTCGCAGCCCAAACCAAGCCCTCGATGTACGGCTACACGGTGCTGAAGAAAGAAGTTGAGAGCATCAAGAAGAACCAGAAAGACCTAGCCATCAGCCTCAATCGGTTCGGAGGTAGCGGCGCCACGGCTCCTTTGCCGAAGGAAAGCAGTGGCACGGGCTTCGCCCTGACGTCGGAAGGATACTTGGTGACCAGCTACCACGTGATTCAAGGCGCCGACTCGGTACTAGTCGAAGGCCGCGACCGCAAACGCTACCACGCCGAGCCCGTGTATTCTGACAAGAAGCACGACTTGGCCATTCTGCGCATCACCGATAAAAAATTCACCGGCTTTGGCCGGCTGCCCTACGCCATCAAATCGGGCCAGGCCGACCTGGGCGAGCGAGTGTTCACGCTGGGCTACCCCCGCGAGGACGTGGTGTACGGCGAAGGCGCCTTGAGTGCCCGGTCAGGCTTTGAAGGCGACACGGCCTTCTACCAAGTGAGCATTCCGGTGAACCCCGGCAACTCGGGTGGCCCGCTACTCGACGAGCGCGGCAACCTGATTGGCGTCGTGAGCGGCCGCCAAAACGACGCGCAGAGCGCGGCATTTGCCACCAAGTCGTCGTACCTGGTGCGGCTGGTTGACTCGCTCGACGCGGCCAAGTCTGGTGCGCCTTACCGCTTGCCGCGCTATGGCCAATTGGCCGGAGCCGGGCGGCCCAAGCAAGTGGCCAAGCTACAAGACTACGTGTTTGTGGTGAAGGCTTTTGAATAAGCTTTTTACCACGTCTTCGACGCCGATAAAGCAAATGCAAAGGCCTGTTTCTTCGCTGGAACAGGCCTTTGTGCTTTCACATGGCTCGGCTTGGGCTTGCAATGGCAACGGCTTGGCAAGGGTAACATTGTTTCCACCAATTGACTTGCTTAATGCTTGCTCTTTTAGCAACCTTGCATGCCCGAACATAGTATTTAGGCTTTGATAGGCACCGCCTGCCTTCTCCTCTTTTTGCTTTACTTAACCCCGCACTCCGTGGCTCAAAACACCCAAACCCCGCCTACTGGCGACAACGTTGCTGGCTCGGCCATTTTCAAGAAATTCCTCAGCACCGCCGAAGGCTACATCAAGCAGCCCACGCGCATGAAGCAGCTGCTGACCGACGCGTACAAAAAAGCCAGCGAGAAGAACGACGTAGGCACTCTGGCCCACGAAGCCTGGGAAACGCTCCAAACCATGTTCCGGCTCATTAAAGCATCGATGTCGGGTGAATACACGGGCGTACCCGGCACCACCGTTGCTGCTGCGGTAGCGGTGCTCATCTACTTCCTGAGCCCAATTGACCTGATTCCGGACTTTATCCCGGTACTCGGCCTGCTCGACGACGTTGCCTTGGTGGCGTGGTTCTCGACGACGCTCAAGACCGAGATGGACAAGTTCCAGGAGTGGGAGAACAGCACGGCTCGCGTAGTCTCCGCCTCTGGCCTGAACACCGGCGCCTACGCTGCCACGGACAAGGAAACGTCTGCTACGACTGCTGACACCGCTTCTACCGCCACGGCTACGGCTAGCAACGAAGAGAAGCACGCAGCCGACGCACTGGACGAGCAAGCTGCAGCGGCCACTTCGCCCCGCGAAACCGGGACGGGCACCACGGCCCTCTCGGACCGTGCCGTGCCTGCCAAAGAATCGGCCAAACAGCACGGCACTACCGACCTGCCGGGGGCACCCGCTGTGGGTGGCCAGTCGGCTACTGACTCCGGCTTGGGCTCTCCCGAAAGCAGCAGCCCGCGCCCGGTGCACGAGGCCGGCCCCGATGTGCAGCCCAGCGGCCCCACTAATGGGCCCACCGTGCGCACATGGGAAGGCAGCCGCAACGGCAACGACCCCGGTGCGCTTGACGCTGGCGGCAACGTTCGGTAATCGGAATTGCCCGAATGTAAAAAGGCCCCGAAACTTGCGTTTCGGGGCCTTTTTTATAGCCTAATGTCTCAGTACAGCAGGGCTGTTCGCCTAATTAAGCAGCAGCGGCGTGGTCACGGACGTAGCGAACAAAGTCGCCTACCGTGTACAAGGGCACTTCGTCGGGGATGACGATGCTGAAGTTGCGTTCGAGTTCGAGGATGATGTCAACAACGTCGACGGTGTCGAAGCGCAGGTCGCGGGCGAGGCTGGCGGTTTTGCGTACGCGGCTGGCCCGAATGGCCTTACGCTTGCTGATGATGCGGAAAACTTGCTGCTCGATAGAGGCGCTATGGGCTGGGCTAGTGGTGGATACGTACATAATTTTTGCGAAAAAGGGAATCAGAGAAGCAGCTCAAAGAAGTGCTGGGCTGCAAGTGCCTGCCGGTCTTTGGGGTGGGGCAATAGCCCGACAGGCACTCAACAACGCACAAATGCTTAGACTAGTACTGCGGGCTCATGTGCCCGTACTTCCTGAGAGCCATTCGCCTCTTCATTGGTTGCAACCATATCGGGATTTTTTCCAGAAATTTTTCCTTTGAGGGTTTCGCTCAGCAGGTACATTACCGGTACCACCAGCAGGGTGATGGCCGTGGCAAACACCAGACCATAAATGATGGTCCAGGCCAGCGGGCCCCAGAACGTCACCGATTCGCCACCGATGAAGAAGTGGGCATTGCCGGTGGCGAACAACTCGTAGAAGTCGATGTTCAGGCCGATGGCCAGCGGGATGAGGCCCAGCGTGGCGGCCGTGGCCGTCAGGATTACCGGGTTCAGGCGGGTGCGGCCGGCCAGCACGATGGCCTCGCGCAGCGGCATGCCTTGCGCTCGCAGAATGTCAGTGAATTCGACCAGCAGAATACCGTTTTTCACCACAATACCGGCCAGGGCAATGATGCCCACGCCCGTCATCACGATGCTAACATTCTGACCCGTAATGGCCAGGCCCCAGAATACGCCGGCAATTGAGAACAGCACTTCGGAAAGGATGATGACCGGCTTGCTGAACGAGTTGAACTGCGTGACGAGGATGAGGAAGATGAGGCCCAGGGCACCGATGCCAGCCATTGGCAGGAAGTCGGTGGTTTCCTTTTGGTCTTCCTCGGCACCGCCCATCTTGACGTTGTAGCCGGCCGGCACGGGGAAGGCCTGGAGGGCCTGCTTCACTTGTGCAGCCACGTCGGGGCCGGTGAAACCGTTGAGCACGTTGGACGAGATGGTGATAATGCGCTTGGTGTCTTTGCGCTTGATACCGCCGTAGGTGCTGCCGTAGCTCACCGTAGCGATAGACGAAATGGGCACTTGGCGCACGGCGCCGGTGGCGTCGCGGAACGTGAGGGGAGCGTTAACCACGGCGTCTACGTCATTGCGGTAGGGCTTGGCGTAGCGCACTTGGATGGGATACTCGTCGTCGGGCGTCTTGAATTTGCTGGCTTCCGAGCCGTAGATGGCGGTGCGGACTTCCAGGCCAATCTGGCCGGTGCTGATGCCCTCGCGGTTGGCGCGGGTACGGTCGATGTTCACGGCAATCTCGGGGTTGCGGTCTTCCAGGTTGGAGCGCAAGTCTTCGATGCCGCCGATGCGGAGCGAGTCAACGTAGCGCTCCACTTTCTTGGAGAGCTTGGCCAGGGCCGGGTAGTCGTCGCCGCTCACTTCGATGGCGATGGGCTTCTGCTGGGGCGGGCCGCTGGCTTCCTGGTCTACCGATACTTCGGCGCCGGGAATACCTTTCACCACCTCACGGATTTTGTCCATGTAGGTGCTGGTGGCGGGGCCTGTGCGGTCGCTCAGCTCCTTGAAGGCTACGCCCACTTTGCCCATGTGCGACTGCGACACGCCGGAAGCCGTGGCTTCAGAAGGGTCGCCGGCGCCAATGGCCACGTTGGTAATCACCGATTCCACGTCGGGGTTCTTACGGCCGATAACGCCGTAGATGCGGTTTTCGAGAACGTTCGTCACCGAGTCAGTCACTTCCACGCGAGTACCCACCGGCATGCGCAAGTAGGTGTAGATGAACTTGGGGTCGCCTTTGGGGAAGAAGTCCACCTTGGGCCCGCGGATGCCCACGGCCACAAACGAGCCAATGAACAGCACAAACACGCCCACCATCACCAGGGCCGGGTGGCCGATGGCCCAGCGCACCAGGTTGGCATAGCCGTTTTGAAACTTGGGCAGCGCGCGGGTCTGGAACCAGGCAATCATCTTCACCAGCACGAACCGGTCGAGGGCGATGAAAGCCGCCAGGGCCAGGAAGAGGTTGCCGAGGAAATGGCCCAGCAAGCCGCTCTCTACGCCTTCAGGCGATACGTTGGGCTTAGCACCCAGCGCCGTCAGGTTGAACAAAATGCCCAGGCCCACCAGCACAGCCATGGTGATGAGGAAGCCTTTGGTGGCTTTGGGTTTGCTGTGCAGGTCTTCTTCGAAATGCTCTTCGCGCTTCATGAAGCTTACGGCAAATACCGGGTTCATGATGAAGGCCACGACCAGCGACGACATCAGCGTAATAATCAGCGTGACGGGCAGGTAGTACATGAACGAACCCACGATGCCCGGCCAGAACATGAGCGGCACGAACGGCGCCACCGTCGTCAGCGTACCCGCCAATACCGGCACGAATACTTCGCCGGCGGCGAATTTGGCGGCCTTTTCGGTGCTCAGCTCGGGGTGCTCGTGCAGCAGGCGGTGGGTGTTTTCAATGACCACAATGGCGTCATCGACCACGATGCCCAGCGCCAGCAGGAAGGCAAAGAGCACAATCATGTTCAGCGAGAAATCGAAGCCCGGGATGATGAGGAAGGCCAGGAACATCGAAATCGGCACCGAGAGACCCACGAACATGGCGTTGGTGGTGCCCATGAAGAACATCAGGATGAACGTCACGAGCAGGAAGCCGATGATGATGGTATTGATGAGGTCGTGCAGCGTCACGCGGGTGTCGTTCGACGTGTCGCCGGTGATGGTCACTTTCAGCTCCTTGGGCAAGGTCTTCTCGGACTCCTTCACCAGGGCCTTGATTTTGTCGGAGGCGTCAATCAGGTTTTCGCCCTGGCGCTTCACCACGTTCAGCGTGATGGCGGGCTTGCCGTCGAGGCGGGCGTAGCTTTCGCGGTCCTTGAAGCCGTCCACCACGGTAGCAATGTCGCCGAGGCGCACGGCCGAGCCGTTGAGGTTTTTCACCTGAATGTCGGCAATGTCTTCAGCCCGAACGTATTGACCGGCCACGCGCACGGCGCGCTTCTGCTGGCCCACGTCGATGGAGCCGCCCGACACGGTCAGGTTTTCCCCGCCGATGGCGCGCGTGATGTCCGAGAAGCCCAGGCGCGAGGCGCGCAGCTTGTTCAGGTCCACGTCCACGTTCACCTGCTGGTCGAGGGCACCGATGATGTCGACGCGGGTGATTTCGGGCAACGCCTCAATCTTATCCTGCAAGTCGTCGGCCACTTTTTTGAGCTGAGCGGCGGGCATATTGCCGCTCAGGTTGACGTACATAATGGGCTGCTCCGAGATGTTCACCTCGTTCACTGTGGGGGGAGTGGGCAGGTCGTTGGGCAGTTCGGTGCCGGCCTTGTCCACGGCGTCCTTGATGAGCTGCTTGGCGTACTGCACGTCCACACCGGAGTTAAACTCGATGTCGAGAATGCAATAGTCCTGGTTGGAAGTGGAGTTAATTTTCTTCACCCCGTTCACGCTTTTAATCTCCTTTTCGAGCTGGCGCGTCACCAGGTTCTCGATGTCGGCCGGCGAAGTGCCGGGGTACACCGTGGCCACGATGATGCGCGGAATCACGATGTCGGGAAACTTCTCTTTGCCCAGCTTGATGTAGGCAAAAATGCCCGCCAAGCACAGCAGCACCGTGACGATGTAGATGCTGGTTTTGTTATTGATGGACCACGAGGTCGGACCAAATTCTTTTTCTAAATCTTGCATAGCTTCTCTAGTCTTCTAGTAAAAAAGCGTGAGAAATCACAGCCGAGGGGCTGTGTTAGGCCTTGGCGACATTGGCGACGCTCACCACCTGGCCCTCATTCAAATTCTGATATCCGGCCGAGATGACCTTGTCGCCGTTTTGCAAGCCGTCGGTTACTTCCACCTTGCCGTTGTAGGCGTTACCGGTTTTGATGATGCGCTTCTTGGCCACGGCCTTGCCACCCTCCTGGCCCACCACGTACACGTAGCTGTTCACCTCGTCCTTCTGCACCAAGTCCACGGGGATGACGGTGGCGTTCTGGCGGTCATAGTTCTGGATGCGCACCGTGGCCACCATGTTGGGGCGCAGGTCGGCGGCTTTGCTGCCTTTCAGGCGCAGCTCCACCGTGAAGGTGCGGCTGGTGGCGTTGATGCTGCGGCTCACCACGCGCGCCGTGGCGGGAATTTCCTCGCCGCCCATGTCCGGAATGGTTACAATGGCGTTGTCGCCGGCCTTGATGCTGTTGCCGTAGGCTTCCGACACATCGGCCAGGATTTTACCACCCGAGCCGCTGGTCAGGCGCACCACCGGCGTGCCGGGAGCCGCGATTTCGCCCAGCTTGGGCAGCACCTCGTCCACGGAGCCCGAGAAGGGCGCCACCACGTTATATAAGGAACGCTGCTGGTTGAGCGTAGCCAAGTTGCGGCGCAGGGCGTCGTAGTTGTTTTTGGCTTGCAGGTACTGGATTTCGGTGCCAATCTGCTGCTTCCACAGGCCGGCCTGCTTCTCGTACACAGTGCGGGCGAGGTCCATGCGGGTGCGCAGCTCGGCAATGTTGGCGTCGAGAATGCTCGCGTCAATGGTGGCCAGGACCTGGCCCTTGCCCACCCGGTCGCCGCGCTGCACGCGGATGCTGGTGAGCGAACCGGCGGCGCGGGCACCCACGGTGGCGTTCTGGTCGAAATCGACACGGCCCTGCACTTCGAGGTAGCTCTTGAAGCTCTCGGGCTGCACGTTCATCACCGAAACCGGCGTGATGTTGGCAGCCGCGGCCTCGTCGCCGGCGCCCGTTTTGGCTTCCAGCTCGGCTATTTTGGCTTGGTTGGCGGCTTGTTCTTTTTTCAGCTTGGCCAGTTCAGCCCTGGGGTCTTTTGAGTCGCCGCCGCAAGAGGCCAACAGCAAAGTGCTGGCAAGGAACAGGGCAGCGGGTTGAGATTTAGAGAAAAGCATGAGAAAGCGGGTATTTCGAAGGGTAGTGAAAATGAGCAAGTGCTTTCGCACGACTTACTTGTTGACTTGATTGAAGAGCTCGCCGGTGGCTTTGTCGCGGTCCACTTTGGCTACCAGCACGTCGTAAACGGCGCCGTAGTAGTTGGTTTGGGCGGTGCGCAGCTCGGTTTCGGCGGTGATGACCTCCAGGTTGGAGCCCACGCCAGCGTTGAACTTGATGCGCGTCACGCGGGCCACGTCGGCGGCCAGGTCGAGGTTGGCTTTCTGGTTATCCAGCACGTCCAGGGCGTTCACCAGCGTGGTGCGGCTCTGGGTGTCCTGCATGTCGATGCTCTGGCGCAGGGTCTCGAAACCCCGCTCAATGGTTTGCTGCTGAATGCGGCCCTGCTGCACCTGGTACTTGCGGCGGAAGCCGTCGAACACGGGTATCTGCAAGCTCAGGCCCACGTTGCCGAAACCAAACCAGTTCTGGTTCAGGAAGCCGGCGCCGTTGCGTGCATTCGGCCCGCGGAATTCAAACAGGCCGCTCATCTTATTGTCGGAACCGGTGAAGCCATAGGCGCCGGTCAGCAACAGGCGTGGGTAAGCGCCGGCGCGGCGGTTGCTCAGGTCGAGGCCCGCAAGCGCCTGCTGCGTTTCCAGCACCGAGAATTCGATGCGGTTATTATAGTTGAGTGCGCCCACGGCTTGCGAAGGCCGAGCGCCGCTCAGTGCAGTTTGTTGGTCGAGGCGGTTTTGCTCGGCGGTGTTTTGCTGGCCGGGGGTGGCAGCAGGCTGGCCCGGGAGGGCCGAGGTGCCCGCCGCGCCGCCGCCCGCCGCGAAGTTGGCCGTGCCCAAGCGCTGGCGCAGAGCAGCCGCGTCGACCACGGCCGCGCCCAACGAGTCGGTGAGGAGCACGGGCTGTTGCTGTGGCAAGCCCATCTGGAATTTCAGCAGGGCCAGGCTCAACTCGGTGAGGCGCTGGGCTTTCTGCTGTTCCACAACCAAGTTGTTGCGCTGCACGCGCAGGCGGTCCACGTCGAGTTTTTCGGCGAAGCCAGCCTTATAGGTCTGGTTGGTTTGGAAGAGCACCGTGTCGAGGCGCTGCACGTTACGGGCCAGCAGCGACAAGCGCGAGCGGGCCACCAAGGTGCTGTAGTAGGCTTTGCTTACCTGCTCCACCACGTCAATCTCGGCCTGCTGCGTCTGCTTCTTGGCCAGTTGCTCGTACACTTTAGCAGCGCGCAGCCCAATGAAAACCGAGCCGTCGAAGAGCACCTGCGAGACGCTGGCACTGGCCGAACCCGCGTACTGCAAGCCGAAGGCCAAGGGCGTGGGGCCCGTTTGGGGAGCCTCACCGTAAGCGGGGCTCAACGTTACCGCTCCGCCAGCCTGAGCGGCGGCAATGTCGCTGGCCGTGAGGGTGGTGCCCTGCAGCGGTGCCCCGCCAAAGCTGCTGAAGTCCACCAGCGACCGCTGCAGCTTGAAGTTGTTGGCCGCGCTGGCCGCCACGTTCACTTGCGGCAGCGCGGCACTCTTCACCTCCCCCACGCGGGCACGCGCCGTGGCCTCGCCCAAGCGGGTGGCCAGAAGCGAGGGCTTATTCTGCACCGCGTAGCTCACGGCTTGTTGCAGGCTCAGGGCCATGGTGCCGGCAGTGGGTGCTGTCGGCAGCGCAGCGGGCTGGGTTTGGGCAAGCAGCCCCTGGGGCAAGGCCGCGCTCAGGGCAGCCAGCAACAGAAGTCTGGGTTGAAAAAACGTCTTCATATACAGCAAAAAAGGTAACGGGGGTAGCGGGGTAAGCGGGTTATTCGGCCTCCGTCACGTGGCGGAGCTTGTTGATGAGTTTGTGGCCTTTGAGGGTGGCCACGCCCAGCAGGAAATGTTCGTCGAACACGCGGTTGACCCGGAGCGGGCTAAAGTGCGCGGACGGATACAGCACGGGGTCGAAGGCCAACTCGATTTGGGCCAGGTTGAGGCGGGCCAGCACTTCCACGTCGAGGTCGGGGCGAAACAGGCCTTCGGCCATGCCGCGGCGCAGGTTCTGGGTTATCTGGTCGAGGATGAAGGTGTTCTTGTGCGCCCCAAACAGTTCCCAGGCGGTGGGGTGGTACTTCTTCAGGTCGTGAAAAATGCTGGGGTGAATGCCGCTGAATTGCTCATCGGCCCACTGCGAGATGTTCAGCATTTCCTCCACCGCGTTGGTGGCGTGGCCGGCCACCGCAGAACACTGCCCCTGCGCTTTGTCGAGGTGGCGGGTCATGGTGGCCAGTACAATCTGGTCTTTGTTTTCGAACCATTTGTACAGCGTCTTTTTCGACATGCCCATGTCGGCGGCGATGTCGTCCATGCTCACGCTTTTGATGCCGTTGCGCATGAAAAGCGTTTGCGCGTGGTTGAGAATTCGGTCTTTGATTTCCATGATTGACGCCACAAAGATACAATGGAAACTTTAAACGACTTCAAAGTTTCCATTATCTTTTTGCTATCAACCACTGTTAGAAAGCGCTTTCGCCTGGTGATGGACGGATGACGGGCCGGTTTATTTTAGCCATGGCAGAAAAATATCGACTATTCTGTCTGTTGGTTCAGCTAAATTCACTAGTAAAACAAAGCTAATTATTTTAGCTTAAATACCCAAGCATCTCCGTATTATTTCTTGCTTTCCGGGCCCCAGGCATTTACTGCGCTCAAACCGGTGCCCAGGAAGCGGCTGGCCGGTACTTTTGCGCAGCTTCATTTCAACCTTTCGCTTTCATGAAAATCCGCACCGGCTTCGGCTACGACGTTCACCAATTGCACGAAGGCCTGCCGTTCTGGCTCGGCGGCATTCAGGTGCCGCACACCCACGGCGCCCTGGGCCATTCCGATGCCGACGTGCTCATCCACGTCATCTGCGACGCCTTGCTGGGCGCGGCCAACCTGCGCGACATTGGCTTCCACTTCCCCGACACCGACCCGCAGTACAAAGGCATCGACTCGAAGCGCCTGTTGCACGAGGTGATGCGCTTGCTGCGCGAGAAGGGCTACGAAGTCGGCAACATCGACTCGACCATTTGCCTGGAACGCCCCAAGGTGAACCCCCACATCCCCGAAATGCAGCGTGTGCTGGCCGCCGTAATGGGCATTTCGGAAGACGATGTGTCCATCAAAGCAACCACCACCGAGAAACTGGGGTTTGTGGGGCGTCAAGAAGGCGTAGCCGCCTACGCCTCCGTGCTCATCCACAAGAACTAGTCATTTAACTAATAAACCTGAACAGTCATGCCGAGCGCAGCCGAGGCATCCCGCTCCCTTCGTCTGCACGACTGAAATACTACCCCACGCGAGATGCCTCGGCTGCGCTCGGCATGACGGCCAATAACTCATTTTATTCCCACCACTTTCCGTTCTAATGACCAACAAAAACCTGCTGATTGCGCTGCTCGCGCTGGCTTGCGCGGCGCCCGCTCACGCCCAAGACAAGATAAAAGTCAAAACCAAGAAAGGCCGCACCACCGCGACGGCCGTTCCCGCCGCGGCGCCCGCGCCGGCCGCGCCCGTCGACTTCAGCGCGCAATACGCCGCCCTGGTGTCGGCAGAGCGCCTGCGCACGCACTTGGCCGTGCTGGCCTCGGACGAGTACGAAGGCCGCGAAACCGCCACAAAAGGCCAGCACATGGCCGCCGCCTACGTCGCGCAGCAATTTAAAAACGCCGAAATCCCGGGCCCAGTGGCCGGTTCGAAGGACCCGTACCTGCAGCACTTCAACGTGGAGCAGGTGACCTGGGCGCCGGGCGCCACCCTGAAAGTGGGCAAAACCAGCTACGCCTGGCTCACCGATTTCTACGGCATCGGCGACTCGCCTTTTGCTACGGAAACCACCGTGAAGCCGGTGTTTGTGGGCTACGGCATCGAGCAGGACGGCTACTCGGACTACGCCGGACTTGATGTGAAGGACAAGGACGTGCTCATTATGATGGGTGAGCCCACCAGCGCCGACGGCAAATCCTTGCTGAGCACCGACGGCTCGCCCACCAAATGGGCCGCCGACTACCGCTCGAAAACCCAACTGGCTACCCAGAAAGGGGCACGGTCGGTGTTCTACGTGAGCTTCAACCCCACCAGCAACTTTGCCAAGACGGCCGCGCGCCTCACCCCCACCATCATGCGGGAGTCGACGGTATTGGCGGGCGAAAAGCCCAGCCGGGCTCCTTCGTTCTTCATCTCGCCGGCCGTAGGCCTGCAGGTGCTGGGCACCAAGGACGCTGCCATGCAGGCCTACCTGGCCAAAATCAACAGCACGAAGCAGCCGGTGAAATCAACCTTCAAGGTGGCACCCCTGCAGATTAAGGCCGAGCGCAAGCGCACGCCGCTGGAAACCGAAAACGCGCTGGGCTTCATCGAGGGCAGCGACAAGAAGGAGGACATCATTGTGATTTCGGCCCACCACGACCACTTGGGCATCCAAGACGGCGTGGTGTTCAACGGGGCCGATGACGACGGCTCGGGCACTTCGGCCATCATCACCGTGGCCGAGGCCTTTGCCAAAGCCAAGAAGGAAGGCCACGGTCCGCGTCGCAGCATCCTGTTCTTAAGCGTGACGGGCGAGGAAAAGGGCCTGTTTGGCTCGGAGTATTACTCGAAGCACCCCGTGTTCCCGATGGCGCAGACCATGGTCGACCTGAACGTGGACATGATTGGCCGGACCGACGTGGAGCACGAAGGCAAGCCGGACTACGTGTACGTCATTGGCTCGGACAAGCTGGCTTCGGAGCTGAAGGTGATTCAGGAAGAGCAGAACAAGAAGTACACCCAGCTCGACCTGGACTACCGCTTCGACGACCCCGCCGACCCGAACCGCTTCTACTACCGCTCGGACCACTACAACTTCGCGGTGAACAAGGTACCGGTGTCGTTCTTCTTCAACGGGGTGCACGCCGACTACCACAAGGAAAGCGACGAAATCAGCAAGATTGAGTTCCCCAAAATGGAGAAGCGGGCCCAGCTCGTGTTCCACCTGGCTTGGGAGCTGGCAAACCGCGAAGGCCGCATTGCCGTTGACTCCAACAAGCCGTAATTCTGCCGCTTTGGCTGGTTTTGGCCAGTGCCAGTGCTAGAAGAACGTCATGCTGAGCGGAGTCGAAGCGTCTCTACTGCTGTACTAAATCAGATTAGTGGCGCAAAAGAGATGCTTCGACTTCGCTCAGCATGACGTTCTTTTTTGGCCCTTTTGCAACCGTTGCTATCCGCCTCATTCCTTTATCCTTCTCTTTACATTCTTCCCTCCTATTTCTTTCCATGAAGAAAGTTGTACTCTGTGGCCTGCTGGCCGTTGGCTACGGATTGTCGGCCGGGGCCCAGCAAGCTCCAACCAAAATAAAAATCAAAACCAAAGGCGGGACGAAAACGGCGGCGACGGCGGCTACGCCAGCGGCGCCGGACCTGGCGCGCACGTACGGGGCCACCATTCAGGCCGAGCAGTTGCGGCAGCACCTCACTGTGGTGGCTTCGGACGCGTTTCAGGGGCGGGAAGTGGGGCAGCCGGGCCAGAAGCTAGCGGCCGAATACTTGGTAAAGCAGTTCACGGCGCTGGGCCTGCAAGGGCCCGTGACCGGCAGCGACAACCCTTACCTGCAGCACTTCCAACTCACGCGCGGCACCCACGCCGACGGCGGTTATTTGAAAGTAGGCAGCCAGCGCTACGAGTGGCTGAGCGACTTTTTCAGCTACGGGCCCATTCCCTCGCCGTTTCGCACCGAGACGGCGATGCAGCCGGTGTTTGTGGGCTTTGGCGTGGAGCAGGGGCCGTTTTCTGACTACGCCGGGCTGGACGTGACGGGCAAGGACGTGGTGGCCCTGATGGGCGCGCCCACCGACGAGCGCGGCCGCAAGCTGCTCAAGCCGCTGGGCCGCAAAGACGATTACTGGGACTCGGGCCTGCGCAAGGCGGCGCTGGCCAAGGCCAAAGGCGCCCGCAGTATTTTCCTGGTCACGTTTGCGCCCACCGAGGCATTCCGGAAGCAGGCCACCCAGCTGGGCAGCTCCCTGCGCGACCCGGCTTTCTCGCTGCCCGACCCCGGCCCGGCCGTCATCGACACCGTGCGGGAGGACATTCCGCCGGGCATCGGCGTGTATCTGACCTCTCAGGACCTGGGCTTGCAGCTGGCTGGCACCGACATCCAAGGTTTGGTGGGCTACATTCGGGCGCTGGGCCAGGCGGGCGGACGCTCGGTGCGGCCGGCGTTTCAAGCGCCATCGGTGACTGTTTCGATTCCGCAGCCGCAGGAGCAGCTCACCACCGAAAACGTGCTGGCGTACCTGGAAGGCACCGACAAAAAGGACGAAGTGCTGGTGATTTCGTCGCACTACGACCACCTCGGCGTGAAGAACGACACCATTTATAACGGAGCCGACGACGACGGCTCGGGCACGGTGGCGGTGCTGGAAATCGCCAAAGCTTTTGCGAAAGCCAAGCAGGAAGGCCACGGCCCGCGCCGCAGCATCTTGTTTGTGAACATGACGGCGGAAGAAGAGGGATTGTTTGGCTCGGAGTACTACACGGCGCACCCGGTTTTTCCGCTGGCCAACACCATTGCCGACCTGAACATTGACATGGTGGGCCGCACCGACCGCAAGCACGGCGCTAAGAAGCACTACGTGTGCATCGTGGGGTCGGACAAGCTCTCGTCGGACCTGCACCGCATCAACGAAGAAGCCAACCGCAAGTACACCAACCTGGAATTCGACTACCGCTTCAACGTGCCCGGCGAGCCGGAGCACATCTACTACCGTTCGGACCACTACAACTTCGCCCGCCGCAAAATCCCGGTTATTTTCTACACCACCGGCGAGCACGCCGACTATCACAAGGCCACCGACGACGTGGAGAAGATAGAGTTTGATAAATTGACCGAACGCGCGCAGCTGGTGTTCTACACGGCCTGGGAGTTAGCTAATCGGGAGGCGCGCATTGTGGTTGATTCGAATAAGCCGTGAGGTAGTTTCGCTCGCACGGAGTTAGGGGAGGTCCACAGAGTTTTGTGTATATGGAATTAAATGAGTTGACCAAAGCTATTTTGGGGGCGGCTTTTCGGGTTCATACTGTGCTGGGCCCAGGCTTGCTGGAATCGGTGTATGCGGCAGCGTTGGTGTACGAACTGCGGAAACGCGGGCTACAAGTCGCAGCCGAAGTTTCCATTCCCGTGTTGTACGAAGGAGTCGATTTGGGCCTTGGTTTTCGGGCCGACCTTGTGGTTGAGGAACAAGTGATTTTGGAACTAAAATCAGTGCAGGCATTGGCGCCAATTCACTCAAAACAACTGCTAAATTATTTGAAATTAACCGGCCTGCCCATTGGCCTGTTGCTCAATTTTAACACCATTTCTCTTCGCGACCAAATCGTTCGCCTGGTAAATTAACTCTGTGAAACTCCGTTAACTCCGTGCGAAAATGAAGGCAGAACAATTCCAGCTCGACTCAGCCACCAAAGCCTTCGACCGCGAGCACCGTCGCAAAATCCGGTTCAACATCGGCAAGTACGACGCGGCCGTGAGCGCCGGCATGCAGCACTACGAGCAGCACGAGTTGGCCCGTGACCGCGGCGCCTACCTCAAAGCCACCGTGCTGGAAAAGCTGGACGAGTACCTGCTGCAGTTCGAGGCGGCTTTCACGGCGCGGGGCGGCCGGGTGATATGGGCGCGCGACGCGGCCGAGGCCCTGGCCGAAATTGGGAAGCTGACCAAGGCCCGCGACGCTAAAACCGTGGTGAAGGCCAAGAGCATGACCACCGAAGAAATTCACCTCAACAAGTACTTAGCTACGCAGGGCGTGGAGTCGGTGGAAACCGACCTGGGCGAGTACATCGTGCAGCTGAACGGCGAGCGGCCCTACCACATTGTGACGCCGGCCATGCACCTGAGCAAGGCCGACATCAACAACATTTTTGTGAAGCACCTGGGCACGGAAAGCACCGACGACGCCCAACAGCTGGTGCTCACGGCCCGGCACCTGCTGCGCAACAAGTACACGGCCGCCGAAGTGGGCGTGACCGGCGGCAACTTCCTCATTGCCAAAGAAGGCGCCGTAGCCGTGACCGAGAACGAAGGCAACGCCCGCCTGTCGGCCACGTTCCCCAAACTGCACATTGCAGTGGTGGGCATCGAGAAAGTCATCCCGCAGCTCACGGACCTGGACCTGTTCTGGCCCCTGCTGAGCACCAGCGGCACCGGCCAGCAAGTCACGGTGTACAACACGGTGTACTTCGGGCCGCGCCAGCCAGGTGAGGTGGACGGGCCAGAGGAAATGGTGGTCATCCTGCTCGACAACGGCCGTACCAACCTGCTGGCCCAGCCCGACAAGCGCGCCGCGCTGCGCTGCATTCGCTGCGGCGCCTGCCTGAACGTGTGCCCCGTGTACAAAAACATTGGCGGCCACACCTACGAAACCACCTATTCCGGGCCCATCGGCTCGGTCATCAGCCCGCACCTGAGCGGCTTGCCCGAGCACAAGCACCTGAGCTACGCCAGCAGCCTGTGCGGCGCCTGCACCAGTGTGTGCCCGGTCCGAATTCCGTTGCATAACCTACTGCTCCTCAACCGCCAGCAGAGCGTGCAGGAAGGCCACGCGCCCACCGAAGAGCGCGCCGCCATTGGCCTGTGGAAGTGGAGCATGCAGCACCGCTGGGCCCTGGACGTGCTGCCCGCCAAAATAAAAGACTGGAGCCTGGGCCGCCTGCTGGGGCAAGTGGGTTGGAGCAAGCGGCGCGCGGCGCTGACGGTGGCACCGGCCTCGTTTCGGGAGCTGTGGCAGCGCCGCCAGGGCTAGCCGTAAAAAGCATAACCCTCTGCTGATTCGACGATTTGAGACGGTTGGCCGTATCAAGCATTTTTGTCGTTCATGCATCCTACCCTGCTTTTGGCGTTGCGGATATTTACCGGCTTCGGCGGGGTGATACTGGTCATCACCACCTTATCAGCCGCTATCCGCTCGTTTGTGCTGCCGCGCAATGAGGTGGTGCGCCTGAACGTGCGGGTGTTTGTGGCCATACGCCTGCTATTTGACACGGCCGCCAAAATGGCTAATTCGTACGAGCGGCGCGACCGCATCATGGCCCACTACGCGCCAGTGGCGCTGGTGGCTTTGCCCGTGGTGTGGGAAGCGCTGGTGGGCCTGGGCTACACCAGCATCTACTGGGCCTTGGGCGAAGGCAACTGGGAACGCTGCTATGAGCTGAGCAGCAGCTCATTGATGACCCTGGGCACCACCGATACGCGCAACGTAGCCATCGCGGCCCTCACCTACTCCGAAGCCACGCTGGGCCTGCTGCTGCTCACGCTGCTGCTGTCGTATTTGCCCACCATCTACCAGGCGTTTTCGCGGCGCGAGGCCACGGTGGCGCTGCTGGAACTGCGGGCCGGCACGCCGCCTTCGGCCTCGTGCCTGCTGGGCTGGCTGAACCACGACGACTCGCTCGAAAACGACGACCTGCAGTGGGCCAACTGGGAGCAGTGGTTTGTCGAGATTGAAGAAAGCCACACCTCGCTGCCCATCCTCACGTTTTTCCGCTCGCCGCAGCCGGGCCGGTCCTGGGTCACGAGCGGCGGCCTGATTCTGGACGCGGCCGTGCTGCTGTTTGCCGCCGTCGATGGGCCCCGCTCCCGGCAAGTTGAAATCACCTTCAAAGCCGGCTGCCTGGCCCTGAACCGGGTGTACCGCTTCTTCGACGACAAGGCCGAGTCCGAACCCTCTGGCCTGCTGCCCGACGAAAGCCCGGAAGACCCCGGCCGGGCCGATTTCGACCTGGCCTGCCACGACCTCGTTGAGCGCGGCGTGCGGGTGTGCGAAGACCGCGCCGCGGCCTGGGCCCGCTACAAGGAGTTGCGCAGCCGCTACGCCTCGGCCCTGGAGTTTCTGTCGCGGCTTACCATGGCCCCCGGCATCAAAACGGCAGTGTGAGGCCGGCCAGCCCCAGCCCCGAGACAGGTAGCTAAACGGTAATATTTATTGAACTTTATAATTTCGGAAACCCCTTTGGCGCAAGCCTGAGGGGTTTTTCGTGAGCCGTTATTGTTCAGTTAGATAGCGGTGCCAAAACAGGGCCGTAACAACTTGAAATAATTCCTAATTTACGCCGCTGCTTACAGCAACCATCACCCATTTCTCCTCTTTTTCACCTACTCCACCTCCTCTATTTCCAAACTTTTATGCACACACCTTTACTTGCTAACCGGCTGTGCCGGTGGCTGATGGCAATGCTGGCCTTTGGGGTCTTGCTGCGCCCGTCTGCGGCCTGGGCCCAGAGCACGGCGAACTATGCCTTCAGCACCAGCACCACCGGCTCCTTGGTCGACATGTCGAGCGGGACGACGAATGCGTTTACCGCTAACGTTTACCGCGACGACGACGCATCGACGGTGCAACCCATTGGGTTCACGTTTGTGTTCATGGGCACGGCACATACCCAGTTCAGTGTCAATTCAAACGGGCAGTTGCGCCTCGGCGCAACCGCTATTTCCGGGGGTAACGCAACGCCCAGCGCCGGAGCGCCCATCCTGGCCCCAATTGGCGGCGACAACGCCCTACAAGCCTCGGGCAGAGTCACCTACCGCGTGGTGCCGGGCACCAACCGCACCCTGGTGGTGGAATGGACGGGCCTGCGCATCCCCTACGTGGCCGACCCCGCCGCGGGCACGCCCACCCAAGTGCAGGCCATCTTGGAGGAAAACACTGGCCGGGTGGAGTACCGCTACGGCGGCGTGTTCAACAACGGCACCTCGGTGACGCGCTCCATTTTCATCTCGGCCGGGTCCAGCGCCGGCCAAATTGGCGTGGTGACAACCTTCACCACCACCCCCACTTACGACGCAACGGTAACGTCGGCCACGACGACGGCCCTGCCCGACAACGCGGCCGTGGCCGGCCTCAATTCCGCGGCCGATGGTGCCCGCCGGACCTTCACCTTCACGCCCCCTACGGCGGCCGTAACCGCGCCGACCGTCACGCTCAGCAACGTGCTGCAAACCACCCTCACGGTCAACATTCTCGACAACTCAACGAACGAGGGCAGCTTTTCGGTGTTTCGCTCCACGGACAACGTCAATTTTACCCTGCTGGGCACGGTGCCGACGGGTTCATCCAGCGGCACCGGCAGCACGGTGACGCTGGCTCAAACTGGCCTCGTGGCCAATACCACGTACTATTACCAGGCCACGGCCAACGCAGAAATTCTGCAAAGCCTCTCGCCCACCGTCAGCGTAACCACGCCCGTACCCGTGCCCATTTGCGGCACCAAAACCGTGGGGCCGGGGGCCGACTATGCCTCGCTCACCGCGGGCTTTGCCGACATCGTGAACAACGGCTTGTGCGGCCCGCTGCTGCTGGAGTTGCAGCCCGGCTACGTGAGCACCGCCGAAACCTTCCCGCTGGTGTACAGCTACGGCGGCGGCACGGCCACCAACACGGTAACGATACGGCCCGCGACCGGCGCAACCAACCTGAACATTACCAGCACCGTGGCGGGCGCGGCCTTCAGCTTTGCCGGCGCCAAGTATGTGACCATTGACGGGCGCCCCGGCGGCTCGGCCAGCCCCGTGAGCGGCGCGGCCCTGCCCACCGATTTGCTCATTGCCAGCACCAGCACCACCGGCACACCGGTGCAGTTTTCCGGCGACGCGGCCTTCAACGTGGTGCAGCACACCCGCATCGCGGGCGTGGGCACCAGCACCACCACCAGCCCAGACGTGAGCTTTTCGAGCACGCTCGTCACGGCCGGCAACAGCGACAATACCATTCAGTACAACAACATCAGCAGCGGTGCCACCACGCCGAGCACGCTGGTTTACTCGGGCAGCTCGCTGAATAGCCGGAACAGCATCATCGGCAACAACTTGTCGAATTTCTACGGCACGGGCGCCGCCTACGGCATGTACCTGAACAACGCTGGCTCGGGCTGGGTTATCACCGGCAACAGCCTTTACCAGACGGCCAGCCGCGCCGCGGTGTCTACCACGTCTTACGGCATCAACCTCAACGGCGGCAACGGCCACACCGTGACCGGCAACTTCATTGGGGGCACCACGCCCAACGCAGGGGGCACGCCCCTCACGGTGACGGGCAGCACCGTGGCCTACCGCTTCGTAGGCATCTTGGTTGCCACCGCCACCGGAGCCGCCACCAGCGTGCAAGGCAACACTGTGGCCAACATCAGCTGGCTGAGCAGCAGCGGCGCCAGCACCGCCAACGGCATTGTGTCCGGCATTTACGTGAGCAGCGGCGACGCCAACATTGGCACCACCACGGGCAACACCATTGGCACCGCCGCGGGACCGATTACGGTGAGCAGCAGCACGGGGGGGGGCTATTCGTTTGGCATATCAACCAATTCCAGCGGCACGGTAAGCGTTGCGCGCAACACCATCAGCAACATCACCACCAGCGGCACCACGGCCGCGACTGCCTCCAGCGTGGCGGGCATTCTGGTGTCGGCCGGGGCTACTGTCAACATCAGCCAAAACAAAATATACGGCCTGACCGCCAGCAGCGGCGGCGCCAGCCTGAGCAACGGCATCCTCGTTACGGGCGGCACGACCAACAATTTCAGCAACAACCTGATTGGCGAGCTCACCGCGCCGGCTTCCACCAGCCTCGTGGCCGTCTCGGGCCTGCAGTTCACGAGCGGCACCAACACGGTGGCCTTCAACACCATCAACTTCAACGCCACGAGCACCGGCGCCACCTTCGGCACGTCGGGCATTTACCTGAACAGCACCTCCGCAACCCTGGACCTGCGCAATAACATCGTGGTGAACAAGTCCACGGCCGCGGGCACGGGCGGGTACACGGCGGCCCTGCGGCGGTTGTCGGGCACGGCGGGCACTGCTCCTGCCAACCTGGCCGCCGCCACCAACAACAACATTTATTACGCCGGTGTCCCTTCGGCCACCAACCTCATCTACGTGGAGGGCACCACCACGGCCACCAACGCTTCGCAAACCCTGGCCGCCTACAAAATCTTGGTGAGCACTCGCGAAAGCGTTTCGCAAACCGAGGACACGCCGTTTGCGAGCACTTCGGGCGCCAGCGCTGCTTTTCTGCACATCAACCCCGCCGTGGCAACGTTGGCGGAGTCCAAAGGCACGCCCATCGGCGGCCTTACCATCGACTTCGACGGTGACCCCCGCGATGCGACTCGCCCCGACATTGGTGCCGACGAAGGCAGCTTTATTTCGGCCGGCTCGGCGGTTGACATCGCCGCCGGCGTTCTCGTAGCCCCCAGCACGACGGGCTGCTACGGCGCGGCGGAAAACGTTACGGTCAGCATCCGCAACAATGGCACGCAAGCGCTTGATTTTGCGGCCAACCCCGTGACGGTGACCGTGAACGTGACAGGAGCAACCACCCAGACGCTGACCGCAACATTCAGCACGGGCACGCTGGCCGTAGGCGCCAGCCAAAACGTAACGGTGGGCACGCTGAACATGACTGCCGCCGGCACTTACACCTTTGCCATCATGGCCACGGCCCAGGGCGACGGGGATACGTCGAATGACACGGGCTCCGGCACGCGCACGAAAGAGGCATTGGCCGTGCTGCCGCAACTGCTCAACTTTACGGGCTTCACGGGCGGCAACCTGACCACGCTTTTCCCGGGATGGTCCGAAGCCACCGGCGCGACCGCGCCAACCGGCACCACTTCCACCTGGGTCAACGACGACTACGCCAACGTAGTGGGACCAAACGGCGTTTCGGCCAAAATCAACCTGGATGCTGCTGCCGAAACCGGCTGGATAATAAGCCCCCGCATTGCGGTGGTTCCCAGTACGCGACTCAGCTTTGATTTGGCGCTGACCACCTTCGCCGCCACCACTGCCGATGTGCTGGACCCCGACGACTTATTTGAAGTGCGCGTTTCGACGGACTGCGGCCTGACGTTCACGCCCCTGCGTACGTTCAACGCGAGCACCACCATTTCGAGCACGGGCCAAACCGAAACCATCAACTTGGGCGCTACTTACGCCGGTCAGGAAGTCATTATCGGCTTCTTTGCCACGGAGGGCGCCACTGTCACGGGCGACATCGACTTGTTCCTCGACAACGTCAACATCACCACGCCGCTGCCCATCGACTTGGCTCCGACGGCCTTGGTTTCGCCCGCTAGCGGGCAAGGATGCTACAGCCCCGCCGAAACCGTGACCGTGGCCGTGCGCAACCTGGGTACTTCGGCGCTGGACTTTTCGGCGAACCCGGCCACGGTAACCGTGGGCGTAACCGGTGCTGCCACCCAAACGCTGACCACGACCCTGAGCACGGGCACCCTGGCCGCTGGCGCTACGCAAAACCTCGCCTTGCCCGGCACGCTGGACATGAGCGCCGCGGGCACGTACACCTTCGGCATCACGGCCACTGTGCAGGGCGACCAGACTACGACCAATGACGTGCTGACTCCCGCCCCCACCCGCACCGTGGCGGCGCCGGTAGCTGGCTCTTTGTTGCCGGCAACGGCTTCGCTCTGCGTGAGCGGGACCCTGTCCCTGAACCTGATAGGTTCGGCCAACGGCAGCATCCAGTACCAGAGCAGCCCCGACAACGTCACCTTTACCGACGTTGCGGGCGCTACTTCGGCGGCGTATACGACGCCAGTGCTAACGGCCACCACGTACTTCCGCGCCCGCATCACCTGCAACGCGACCGTGGTTACTTCCAACGTGGCTACAGTGACCGTGAATAACCCGCAGGTAACCGCCACCAACTCGCCGGTAGCCGTTTGCGAAGGCAGCACGGCCACTCTGACCGCCAACGCGGCTACGGGTACCACGCTGCGCCTTTTTGAGGCGGCCACGGGCGGCACCGCCCTTGCCACCACCGCTACGGGCACGGGCATTTCGTATACCACCCCGGCGCTCACGGCTTCGCGGCAGTACTTCGTAGAAGCGTTGGTTGGGACCACGGAAACCGCTGGAAAACCGACTTCGCCGGGCACCGACGGAGGATTTAACAGTGGCAACTCGGGCCTGGCCTTCACGGCTACGGCAGCAGTTACCATCCAGTCGGTGACGGTGTTTCCCAGCTCAACCACGGCCGGCTCCATGTCGGTTGAGTTGCGCTCCGGCACCGGCACGGTGCTGGCCACTGCGGGCCCGTTTGCGGTGCCAGCAGGCAGCTCGACGGTTCGGACGCCCCTGGTGTTGCCCATCAACCTCAGCGTGCCCGGCACCGGGTCGTACCGCTTGGTTACGGCCGGTACCCCTGCTCCGCCGGAATTGTATCGGGAATTCACCAACACGTACCCCTACACTTCCCCGAGCGGAACGATTTCCGTCACCGGTGGCATCTTGACGGGCAGCGCGAGCTCCACGTATTACTTCTTCTACAACTGGCAGGTATCGAACGAATGCACCGGCACCCGCACGCCCATTCAGGTGAACGTAGCCCCGACCCCAACGGCCACGCTGCCCGCTACGGCGGCCAGTTGCGGCACGTCAGCAGTGGCACTGACCGGCGCGGTGGGCGGCTCGGCCACGGGTGGCACCTACACCACTAGCGGTACGGGCACGTTCTCGCCCGATGCCAACACGCTCACGGCCACCTACACGCCTTCGGCCGCTGACCTGACGGCCGGCACGGTCACGCTGACGCTGACCACGACCGGCCAGGGCGCCTGCGCGGCCGCCACGGCCACGCAAACGCTCACCTTCTCGGCACCGGCCACGGCCGGCTTCAGCTACCCGGCCGCGGGCAGCAACTGCGCGGGCACCGTTGGCACGGTGGCGGCTACCCTGGCGGCGGGCGCTACGGCCGGCACGTTCTCTTCCACCGCGGGCCTGACCATTGACCCGGCCACGGGTGCCATCGACCTGGCCACCTCCGCGGCCGGCACCTACACGGTGACCAACACGGTAGCGGCCACAGGCACCTGCCCGGCCGCCACGGCCACGGCCACAGTGACCATTGCGCCGGCCACTTCGGCCGCGTTTAGCTACGGCAGCGGCACGTTCTGCTTGACCGGCACCAACCCCACGGCCACTGTGACCGGCACTGCGGGTGGCACGTTTAGCTCCACGGCCGGCCTGACGCTTAATGCCACCACCGGGGCCATCACCCTCAGCAGCTCCACGGCGGGCACCTACACCGTGACCTACAGCGTGGCCGGGCCTTGCCCCACCAGCAACACGCAGGCGGTAACCATCACGACTGCTCCCGTGGCCTCCTTCAGCTACGGCAGCACGCCCACCTTCTGCGTGAGCGGCACGACCTCCCCGGTACCGGTATTCGGCACTGGCGCCAGCGGCGGTGCGTTCTCGTCCACGGCCGGCCTGACGCTCAATGCCACGACCGGTGCCATCACCTTGTCGACTTCGACCCCTGGCACCTACACCGTGACCAACACCATTGCCGCCTCGAGCGGCTGCGCGGCGGCTGCGGCCACCGCAACGGTGACCATCACGGCGGCGCCGGTTGCTACGTTTAGCTACGCCACCACCGCGGGTTGCGTGGGCTCGACCAGCGTCGTAACCCCGACTCTGGGCACGGGCGCCACGGCCGGCGCCTTCACTTCCACGACGGGCTTGACCATCAACGCGACGACTGGCACCATCGACTTGGCTACTTCGGCGGCGGGCACCTACACGGTGACCAACACGGTGGCGGCCACGGGCGGCTGCGCGGCGGCCACGGCCACGGCCACCTTCACGGTGAACCCGCGCCCGGCGACGCCAACGGTGACGGTCACTTACAACGGCATCGCGACCACGCTCACGTCGAGCGCGACCACCGGCAACCAGTTCTTCCTGAACGGGGTGGCCATTGCGGGCGCCACCGGCCAGACCTACGTGGCGAACGGCACGCCGGCCCAGCTCGGCACCTACACCGTGGTGGTGACCAATGCCGCGGGCTGTGCCTCGTTGCCCTCGACGCCCCTGGTGGTGACCGGCACCAAGAACGGCATTGCCGGTGCTAGCCTGAAGCTGTACCCCAACCCCACGCCAACTGGCCGCCTGAAGCTGGAGCTGACGGGCTACCGTTCGGCCACGCAGCTCACCGTGCTTGATGCGCTGGGCCGGGTGGTGCTGAGCGAGTTGCTGCCAGCCGCCGCGGGCACGGCCACTCACTCCCTCGACCTGACGGGCGTTGCCAGCGGCGTGTACTTACTGTGCCTAAGCAATGTCGACGGCATGAAAACTCGTCGCTTGGTACGCGAGTAACCATTGAGTTCAGTTAAAAAAGGCCCCGCTGGTATTGTGCCAGCGGGGCCTTTTTGTTAGGCAAGATGGGAAGTAGAGAGTAGTGAAAGTAGGACGTTTGTCATCCTGAGCGCAGCGAAGGACCTTCTCACGTCTGCGCCAAAAATGACTACTATA
>NZ_DASVSI010000060.1:0-114068 GCF_036388155.1 Hymenobacter sp.
CCAAAAAAAGCACAAGCGGCTTCTGGAACAGTATGAAGTATCTATTACCTATCGGCTGCCTACGGTTGAGGAATGGGAAACGGCTGCTGCGGGAGGGTTAGCGTCGGCAGACTCGCCTTATGGAGTAATGCGCCCACCTGCACCGGGAACAGCACGATACAAGCGACTTCGCATCAAGAACCCCGGTGAATTAGCAGCCTGCCTACGCAAGCAAGGCGGTGGGGAGCTGCCAAATGATACGTTATTTGAAATGGAGTTCAACGTGCAGGAAATTGGTTACGTGGGCAGTACGCTTGCTCCGTTTCGATGTGATAAGCAGAACAATCCCCATGTGAGCCTTACTGATGGCTTTGAGATAACTGATTATATCTATGCCCACCCGCCCAGCACGTTCGGGCTTTACAACATGATTGGTAATGCCGCCGAACTTACGGCTACTCCGGGGATTGCTAAAGGGGGCTCTTTTAAAAATTCGATTCAGGACTTTACCCTGAAAACGGATTTTCCTTACGTCGGTCCCCAGGAGTGGCTAGGATTTCGGTGTGCCTGTGTAATAAAGCTACGCCACAAACCCACTAAAAAATGAGAAAGTAGACAAACGCTTTGCGCTTAAAAACGCGACCTTTTCTCCGGTTACCTTTGTTGATTCCCTACGCCGGAAAACCCAGGCGCACCCTTCAAAATCATCTCTGATTCCGTGATAGTTTGCATTGCCGAAAAGCCCAGCGTCGCTCGTGAAATTGCCAACGTGCTGGGCGCCACCCGCCGCATGGACGGCTACATGGAAGGCAACGGCTACCAGGTCACCTGGACGTTCGGCCACTTCTGCCAGCTGAAGGAGCCCGACGACTACCAGCCCGAGTGGAAGCGTTGGAGCCTGCACAACCTGCCCATGATTCCCGACACGTTCGGCATCAAGCTCATGCGGCGTGACGAGGGCGTGGTGAAGCAGTTCCACACCATCAAAAAGCTGGTGGACGAGGCCACGGAAGTCATCAACTGCGGCGACGCCGGCCAGGAAGGGGAGGTGATTCAGCGCTGGGTGCTGATGGAGGCCAAGTGCCGCAAGCCCGTGAAGCGCCTCTGGATTTCGTCGCTCACCGAGGAGGCCATCCGCCAGGGTTTCGCCAACCTGCGCGAGGCCAAGGAATTCGACAGCCTCTACCAGGCCGGCAAAAGCCGCGCCGTGGGCGATTGGTTGCTGGGCCTGAACGCCACGCGCCTTTTTACCCTCAAATACACCACCTACCAGGACAAGCAACTGCTGAGCATCGGCCGCGTGCAAACGCCCACCCTGGCCTTGCTGGTGGAGCGCTGGCACGAAATCCAGAACTTCCGGCCTGAGCCTTATTGGGTGCTGAAGACCGAATACCGCGGCACGCTGTTTAGCCACATGGCCGCGCCTGATAAGGCCAAAGACGCCGACGCCGCGCCCGATACCAAGTCGCGGCTGCGGGCCCTGGGCTATTTCGTGACCGAGGAAGAAGCCCGCGAAGCCCTGGAAGCCGTGCGCCCCGCCCCGTTGCGCGTAACCGACGTGGAAATCAAGAAAGGCCGCGAGTCCCCGCCGCGCCTGTTCGACTTGACCTCGCTGCAGGTGCAGTGCAACAACCAGTTGGGCTTGTCGGCTGAGGACACGCTGAAAATTGTGCAGGCGCTGTACGAGAAAAAGGCCGTGAGCTACCCGCGCGTTGACACCACGTTCCTGCCCGACGACCAGTACGCTAAAATCCCCGGCATTCTGCGCGGCATTGGCTACGACGCGCTAACCAAGCCGCTGCTGGCCGGCAAGATTCCCAAAACGCCCAAGGTTTTCAACAACAACAAAGTCACCGACCACCACGCCATCATCCCGACGGGGGCGGCTGGCCCGAGCGGCGGCATGGAAACCAGCGTGTACGACATCATTGCGCGCCGCTTCATCGCCGCCTTTTACCCGGATTGCGAGGTGAGCAACACCACCGTGCTGGCCGAAGCCGCCGAGCGGCCGTTCCGCGTGCGCGGCCGCCAGATTCTCAACCCCGGCTGGCGCGTGGTCTACGGCGACCCCACCCAACAAGCGGCTCCCAAGCCAACTCCCGCGCCTGGTGCAGCCGGCGCGGCGGCCGAAGCCGATGACGACGCGGTTTCCACCGTCCTGCCCAACTTTGTGAAAGGCGAAAGCGGCCCCCACGACCCCCGGCTGGAGAGCAAAATGACCCAGCCGCCCAAGGACTACACCGAAGCCACCCTGCTGCGCGGCATGGAAACCGCCGGCCGCAACATCGACGACGAAGAGTTGCGCCAGGCCATGAAGGAAAACGGCATCGGCCGCCCCAGCACCCGCGCCGCTATCATCGAAACGCTGTTTAAGCGCAACTACATCCGGCGCGAGAAAAAGCGCATCGTGCCCACGCCCACCGGCGTAGAATTGATTGGCCTCATTCGTAACCCTACCCTAAAATCAGCGGAGCTAACCGGTCAGTGGGAGCACAAGCTCCGTCAGATTGAGCGCGGCGAGCTGTCGTCGGAAGGCTTCCTGGGCGAACTTTCGGGCCTGGTGAAGGAGATGGTGGCCGAAGTGAAGAACGACGGCCGCGGCCGCATGGTCACGTCCGGCAGCGCCGAGCTGGCCGTGCAGCAAGCCCAGGCCAATGGTGGGGCCAGCAAAGTGCCCGCGGGCATGACCAGCGGCCGCCCCACCAAGCTCGGCGGGCCTGCCACCCTGCCCGGTGCCAACGGCTTGGGCTACTGCCCGGCCTGCAAAACCGGCCACGTGGTGCGCGGCAAAACCGCTTTCGGTTGCGTGCGTTTTCGCGAAGGTTGCTCTTTCCGCCTGCCCGTCGAGGTGCACGGCAAGAAGCTCAGCGACCCGCAAGTGAAAGCCCTGCTGGCCAAAGGCCGCACGCCCGTCATGAAAGGCTTCTTCGGGGCCGAGGGGCAGAAGTTCGACGCCGCCATTGGCTTGGACGGTGCCTTCCAGCCCACACTTTTGCTCGTGGCGGAAAGCAAGCCCGGCGCCTCGCCCGACTCCGGCGAGATTCCCTGCCCGGTGTGCAAGCTGGGCACCATGCTCAAAGGCAAGGCGGCTTACGGTTGCTCCCGCTTCCGCGAAGACTGTCAGTTTAGAGTGGCTTTCGAATGGGGCGGCAAGCAGCTCACCGAAACGCAGCTCAAGCAGCTGCTGCGCCGCGGCGAAACCAGCGTCATCAAGGGCTTCATCTCCAGCAAAACCGGCAAGAAGTACGACGCGGCGCTGAAGGTGGAAGAAGGCCGCGTCGTACCGGTGTTTGCGTAGGGTTCGGAATCAGCGGCTGATTCGGTAGTTCAATTTGAGACTCAGGTTGTAGTTGCGGGCAAAGTTGGTGGCGTAGTACGGCTCCAGGCTGAAGCCGGTGCGGCCGGGCAGCCGCAGATTGGCGCTCACAAAGCCCAGACTGGGGCGGACCTGGTTCGGCGAAATTGCGTAGCCGGCCACCAGCCTGGACCCGTTAGCGCTGCCCAGTCCCGAACCCAGCCCAAAGCGCGTGGTGAGCCCGCCCATCACGTTCTCGGCCCCGTAGCCTAAATCGGCTTGCGCGAACAGGACGGACGGTTTCCCAATGCGGACCATCAGCTCCGGCATTACCGGGGTGCTCCCCTTGCTTTCGCCATCGCCAAAATAGCTGTAATAGCCCAGGCTGCCGATGTGCAGGCCCAGGCGAACATCTGTTGAGAGCCAGCCGTTTTCGCGGTGTACCTCGCGGTAGATGTGCACGTCGGCCAGCCGCTTGCGCACGGTGCTGTCGCGAGCGGTGATGAAGGTGTTACCGTCCGGGTCCAGCGGCAACATATCGATGCGTTGCTGGCCCACCCAAACGCCGCCGCCCCAGGTGCCGGTCCGCCCCACAGGCCCGGATTTTTCCACCGCTACTTCACCGCCCACCACGCCCGCTTGCTGCTGCAAGGCGAGGCGCTGCGAGCCCCCGCACCCCGAGTCGCTGAGTATGTCTTGTTCGGTTTCGCGGTGGTTGCCCAGCACCCCGCCTGTGATGATGGTGGTGCGACGAATGCGGGTGCTGTCTGCCGCCGAGACACGCAGGGCCGCCGGGACCTGCGCGGTAGACAGCAGCACCAGCCCGGCCAGCAGCACGCTCAGCGGCAGGCCCACCAGGCGCGGGCCCCGGGCTTGCAGCGTGGCTACCGCAGCCCTGGCTTCGGCGACCAGCACCGCCAGCAGCAGCGCGCGCACCACCAGCACTTCGGGCAGGGTGAGGGCGTGGCGCCCCAGCACGGCCGTGAGGGCCAGCATGACCAGCACCACGGCCACGGAGCGGGTGGGAGCGTTAACCGCCACCGTTTTCGGGGCCGCTGCGGCCGGGCCCGCTCGCCGCACCCGCCAAGCCCACGTCGCCAGCGCCATCAGCCCCAAAGGCAGCAAGCCGAACTGCAGCTCCGTCCAGCTTCCACCCAGCACGGTATGCACCGTGCTGGCAACTGGCTCGCCCGCCGGGTCGCGCCAGAACGACAGCCCGAAGCGCCCCAGCAGCAGCAGGCCCGTTTGCAGCAGCAGCCACGAGCCCACCGGCCAGCGCCGGTGCCGGGTAGCCAGCAGCACGCCGCCCACGGCCGCGCACAGCAGCAGGGCCATTAGTTGCGTAGGCGCCACCGGCAGGCAGTGCGCCGCCGTGGCGGGCAGCATCCCGGCCTGCACCTGGCTCCACCACGGCAGGGTGTGGGCGGCGTAGGTCAGGCCCCAGGGCGCGGCCGTGGGCTGGCCAAAGCAGCAGCCTGTGAGCACACAGCCCACGCACTGCACCGCCAGCGCCCCGCACAACGGCAGCGCCAGGGCGTCCAACACCCGCCAACTCAAACCCAGCCAGCGCCGCAGCGCCAGGGCCGTAAGGGTTGCGGCCAAGCCACCGCCCAGAATGGAGCGCGCCGGACTGCTGGGCGCGTCGCTGAGCAGCAGCGCGGGCCACTCGGCTACGCCGTGGGTGATGAGCTTGGTGCCCAGAATGAGGGCCAGGCTACTGGCCGCAACCAGCGTCAGCCAAGGGCGCAATGGGAAACCGCGCCGCCAGCCCTCCACCAGCAACAGCAGCACATTGGTGAGGGTGGCAAGCAGGTAAAACGGAGTGTAGAAGTCGTGGCCGTCGGAGTAGGGGAAGGTCATGAAAATCAGGATAAGCAGGCTCCTCAGGTTGAGAGCTTAAACCTACTTCCTAAGCCAAGCCAGCAGCAAGTACAACTTAGCCAGCATCAGACTTTGATTTGTTAATAAGAACGATAAACAGCTATTGAATACTAGGTATTTATATCCAAATAATCAGTCTTTGCAGGTGCTTGTTTATTGCGCATGCTCGGGCTGCTGTTGGGGAACTGTTACTGGCTCACGGTACCTCACCAAATTCTTGACCATGCCCTTGAAGATGATGCCGTGGAAGGGCAGGACCGAATACCAGTACAGCCGCCCGGCCAGCCCGCGCGGGCGGTAGGCGGCCAGCTGCTCCACGGCTTGGCTGCCGTCTTCCTGGTCCACGATGCGGAATTGCAGCCAGGCCTCGCCCGGCAGCTTCATTTCGGCGTAGAGCAAAAGGCGCCGGTTTGCTTTGTCGGCCACCAGCACGCGCCAGAAGTCGAGCGGGTCGCCGGCCCGCAGGCGGCTGGGCGAGCGGCGGCCGCGGCGCAGGCCCGGGCCGCCCACGGCCTTGTCCAGGATGCCGCGCAGCTGCCAGAGCCAGTCGGTTTTGTACCAGCCCCGGTCGCCGCCAATGCGCCAGATGTTGTCGAGCACCTCTGGCACGGGCCGCTGAAAAGGCATTAGCTGGCGGTCGAAGAACATGCCGTTCTTCGGGATTTGGATGGCGTCCATGTAGTTCTGGCGCATGGTGCCCGAGCTCAGCGCATCGGACCAGGAGCTGACGACTTCGTTCTGCTCGATGCGGGTGAATGCCAGGGCCAGCGCCTCCCGGTAGCTCATGCAGTGGTGCGGAATCACCGCGTCGATGCTCTTGGCGGGGTCGCAAACGGTGTCGTTTTTGAGGCTTTCGACCAGGCTTTGGGCCAGCGAAAACGTGGTGCTCGTGACCAGATACAGCCACCACGACGACAGCCGGGGCGTGAGTACGGGCACGGTCACAATCCAGCGCTTGTAGCCGCGCACCGCCGCCAGGCCCAGCAGCATGTCGCGGTAAGCCAGCACATCGGGCCCGCCCACGTCGAAGGCCCGGTCGAAACAGGCGGGGTTGTCGAGCACCTGGGTCAGGTAAAACATGATGTCGCGGATGCCAATGGGCTGGCAGCGCGAGTTCAGCCAGCGCGGCGTCACCATCACGGGCAGCTTTTCGACCAAGTCGCGGATTATCTCAAAGGACGCCGACCCCGAGCCGATGATGATGCTGGCCCGCAACACGGTCAGTTTGGCGGTGGCGGCTTGGCTCAGCACGTCTTCCACCGCGTAGCGCGAGCGCAGGTGCACGCTCAGGCCCTGGTCGTTGGCAATGCCCGAGAGGTAGATGACTTGCCGCGCCGTCGTGGTGTCGAGAAACTGCGTGAAATTGCGGGCTGACTCCTGTTCCAGCTGGTAGAAGTTCTTGCTGCCGCCGCTCATGGAATGCACCAGGTAATAAGCCGCGTCGATGTCGGTGGGCACGTCGGCCAAGGTCTCGGGCTTGAGCAAGTCGCCCTGGGCCACGCTCACGCGGGGCAGCAGCGTCTCGGGCAAGATGTCGGCCAGTGCAAAGCGGCGGGCGTCGCGAACGAGGCACACCACGTCGTGCTCGGCGGCGAGGAGCGGCAGCAGGCGTTGGCCAATGTAGCCGGTGGCCCCGGTGAGAAGGATTTTCATGGGCAGCCTTAAAGAATATGAACCGTCCTGTCGAGCGCAGCTGAGACATCTCGCCTCGGAAAACTAATTACTACCACACGCGAGATGTCTCGGCTGCGCTCGACAGGACGGTTCATTGACAGGACATTCTATTAACGGAACGGCTGCGGCGGCGAGTTGTTTGCCGCCGTGGAACCAACCAGTGCCCACGCTGCATCCTCCGCACTAAATCAGCATCTTTGCCGGCATGAAACACTTCGTCCCACTCCTCGCCTCGGGCCTGCTGCTGGCCGCCACCGCTCACGCCCAAACCAAGCTCACGGCCCCGCCCCTGAGCCCGGCCACGCACATTCGCCAGAGCTTCTCCACTTCCTACATCGACCTGACGTATTCGCGGCCGTCGCTGCGGGGCCGGGCCGCGTTCGGCAATCTGGTGCCCAACGGCACGGTGTGGCGCACCGGCGCCAACACCATCACGAAAGTGCGCTTCGGGGAAGAAGTAAAAATCAACGGGCAAGCGGTGCCCGCCGGCGCCTACGCCCTCCTCACCATCCCCGACGCCAAGGAGTGGACCTTCATCCTGAACCGCGACACGGCCCAGTGGGGCACCTACCAATACAAACAGGCTCTCGACGTGCTGCGCGTGAAAGCCAAGCCCACTAAGCTCGCTGCGCCCGTGGAAACCATGTCGCTGACCGTGGAAAACCTGCGCCCCAACGCCGCCGACCTGGTGGTGAGCTGGGACCGCACCCAGGTGGCTCTGCCCATCACGGCCGACCCCGACCGCATTGTGATGGGCCAGATTGAGCAGGCCATGAAGGGCGAAAAGAAGCCCTACATCACCGCCGCGCAGTATTACTTCAACGCCGGCAAAGACCTTACGCCCGCCCTCGGCTGGGTCGACGAGTTCATCAAAGCCAACCCCACCAGCTACTACGGCTACTATTGGAAAGCCAAACTCCTGCAAAAACAAGGCAAGAACAAGGACGCCATCGAGGCCGCTAACAAGTCGTTGGAAATGGTGCAGACCGATAAAAACGAAGTCTCGAAAGCCGAATACATCCGTTTGAATCAGGAGGTGCTGGCTTTGGCGCGGAAATAACCTCACCCCTGACCCCTGCCGGGCACGGCCCCTCTCCAAAAAAGAGGGGGCACCGGCCTTGCCTTTGGCGTCATTTAATCAAAGAAAAAGCCCGCTGATGGCGGGTTTTTTCTTTTGCTACTAATCATCCATCTGAGCAGAACCGGTGCCCCCTCTTATTTGGAGAGGGGCCGTGCCCGGCAGGGGTCAGGGGTGAGGTTACGCCTGCTTGTTGCCCTGCTCCACCATCTGGGTGAAGCTGTTGGCGGCTTTGGTGAACTCCGACGGAATGAGCATGATGGTTGTCGTGTTATTATCGATGCCGATTTCCGAGAGCATTTGCATGCGGCGCAGCTCCAGGGCAATGGGGCTTTCCTCCATCTGCTTGGCGCCCTGCGTGAGCTTAATGCTGGCTTCCAGCTCCGCTTCGGCCTTGATGATGCGGGCCCGTTTCTCCCGGATGGCCTCGGCCTCGCGCGCCATGGCCCGCTGCATGGACTCCGGAATTTCCACGTCCTTGATTTCGACCAGCTCGATTTTTACGCCCCAGGATTCGGTGGCCGCGTCCACGATTTGCAGCAGCGCCGTGTTGATTTGGGCGCGCTCGCGCAGCACCTCATCCAGCTGGTGCTGCCCAATGATGTTGCGCAGCGCCGTGACCGCCAATTGGTAAACGGCTTGGTTGAAGTTGGCGACTTTGATGATGGCGTCGGCCGGGTTCACCACCCGAAACCACAGCACGGCGTTGACCTTGATGGTTACGCTGTCTTTGGTGATGGTTTCCTGCTGCTCCAAATCGACCGTTTTGGTGCGGATGTCAATGGTCTGCTGGCGCTCGATAATCGGGATTATCCAGTACAGCCCCGGCCCGCGCGTGCCCACAAACCGGCCCAGCCGAAACACAATGGCCCGCTCGTATTCCTGCGCAATGCGCAAGCCGGACAACAGAAAAAGAACAATGAAGAGAACGATGAAGAGCGGTGACATGACCGGAATGGGTTGGTGAAATTTGGTCCATGTATCGCCGCGGCGAGGCCAGCATTACATCACTCCTTCATCAGCAGGAAGCCCCGTTACATCGCAACTCACTTGCTTAAACGGTATATGTCCCTTCCATTCCCCCTTTGCTCGATAATTTCTATAGTCTTTCCCTTTGTATTCAAATCGTATTCACCGCCGAGGATGAGTGTCCAATCGAATTCTGCTGTCCAAACGCATGCATTGGTAAAGATTATCTTGTTCTTGTTGGTCACCTTATAAGTGCCCGAGCACAGCGCCGGATATTTGACTTTTTGGCTCGTGCCGTTCCATTCGCCTTCCGAAAAAGTCAAGCTTACCTGTGATACTTGACCACCGGGCTCTCGCTGAAAGGTTCCTGTGTATGTACCATTTAGGTCAGGGCTAGGAACTGATTTTTGGCAGCTACTGACTGCTAACAGCAGAAAAGATGAAGCAAGGGCTAATAAGTGGCGCATAGCGAGAAAGATAGTTTCCTGTCTGACCTGCGAGTAGACGCAAGGGTTGCGTGAGCCACCCGAGATGTTTCTGAGACATTCTTCGCCTTACCGCCCCACCACCGGCAGCACCGGCACGCTCTCATGCCCGGCGGCGTCCACGCTGGCCACCGCGAAAATGAAGTTGTCTTTGCTGATGTCCAGGTTCACGGCCAGGCCAGTCACGGGGATGCGCTGCTGCCACTGCGGGGCGCTGGTTTCGCGCACCAGCACCACGTAGCCGCTGGGCTTGGGGCCGGCGGCGGGGGCCTGCCAGCGCAGCTCGGTGCGGTTGGTGAGGTTGGCGGTGAGGACTTCCACCTTGGCGGGGGCGGCGGGCGCCAGGGCCAGACTCACCATCGTGGCGAGGTTGATGCCGGCGTTGCGGCGCAGGTAGGCAAAGTCCACGCCTTCAATCACGTCGCCGTAGGCCCGGCCTTTTTCGGTGCGCAGGTCCTGGTGCTGGTGGGTGTAGTCCTCGTTCATTTCGGTGAAGCGGACGGCCGCAAAGCCCTGCTGGTTGAAGGGCGTGTGGTCGCCGCCGCGCAAGAACCGGTCGGGGCGGTACTCCATCACCACTTGGTGGCCTTTGCCATAGAGCTGGCCCACGCGTTGCGTGTACCGGGCGAGTTGGCGGCTGATGCCGTCGTTCTCGTTGCTGAGCTGGCGGCGAATTTTGGCCTGGTCGGGCGTTTCGTTGGCCGGCACGCCTTCGCTGAACACGCGCAGGCGCTTGTCGTCGTTAATCACCGGGTCGAAACCGTGCGAGTTGCCCACGATGTCGTTGTTGAGCATCGCAATCAGGTTCCAGCCTTCTTTTTTGGCGCGCTCGGCCAGGTGGCCCGAACCGTAGAGGCCCTGCTCTTCGCCCTGCACGGCCACAAACTTCAGGGTGCACGGAAACTTCTGCCCGGCCAGCACGCGGGCCAGCTCCATCACCAGCACCGTGCCCGAGCCGTCGTCGTTGGCGCCGGGCGCGTCGGCGGTGGCGTTCATCACGTCGCTCACCCGCGAGTCGATGTGGCCGCTCACCAGGATAACGCGGGTGTCGTTGGGGTCGGTGCCGGGCAGGGTGGCCAGCACGTTGGCCATCAGCACGGGCTTGTTGATGCGGCGGCCGTCGGGCTTCACGGTGAAGGTGTCCATCTCCACGGTCATGCGGCCCCCACCGGCTTTGCTGTACTTCAGAAACTCGTCGCGCACGTAGTTGCGGGCCGCGCCAATGCCGCGCGTGGGGCTCTGAGTGTCGCTCAGCGTGTGGCGCGTGCCAAACGAAACCAGCTTGCGGATGTCGGCCTCCAGGTTTTTGGCCGAGATTTCCTCCACCAGCTTTTGAATTTTGGGGTCGGCCGGTGGGAGCAGGGGGCCGGGTTTGGTTTGGGCAAGGGCGGCAAAAGGCGCCAGAAGTAGGAGTGCAGCGAGTTTCATGTGGGAAAGTTAGAACGAAAACTCCCCTCCTTGGTAAGGAGGGGATGTTTGGCTGAAAGCCAAACGGGGGTGGTTGTGGGCGTCTGCATCATTCGGCGGAAGAATTTCTGCCGGCGCATACGCCACAACCACCCCCGTTTCAGCTGCGCTGAAACATCCCCTCCTTGGTAAGGAGGGGAGTTTGATGTCCTACATTACTTCTTATAAAACGGCTCCACCGTCCGGAAATACGGGTTTACGCCCTCGTCGGAGTTCACATCCAGCAGCATGAGGTCCACGAATTGGTAGGCGTTGGTTTGTCCTTGCAGTACCGGACCTAGCTCCTGCATGAAGCTGGGGTCGGGGTTGGTGCTCTCGAAGGCGAGCAGCAGACGGGGCACTTCAGGGTTGTTGGCCAGCTGCATTTGGGCCAGGAAAGCCGTTTCGATGTGCGGCTGGGTGGCGGCCCATTCCTTGATGGCGTCGGCCACGGCCGTGGGGTAGTCGGCGGGTTCGCTGAGCATTACCTGGGCATCGCCGCCGGCCGGCGAAAGCGGGCCGGTGAGCTGGCCCGACAGCAGCGCGGCCAACTCGTCCTTGGGCAGCAGCTTGCCGGCCGGCGAGAAGGGGTTGAGCACGCAGTCCTGGCCCTGCACCATGTTGAAAAATGCGTGGCCCGGCAGGCGCACGTAGCTCACGGGCCCGTTTTCCACGCCGCCGTCCGTCAGGCGGGGCACCGAGGAGAAGATGGGCAGCTTGCCATCGGCCAGAATCTGCAATTGAATCTCCTGGCCTTCGCTTAGCACGACTTCGCCTTCGGCAATGCCTTCCATGGGCGCCAGAATCATCAGAATTTCCTCCTGCAGCAGCGCCTGGTAAAAGGCCGGGCGGGCGTTTTCGTCGGTGGCGGCCAGCAGCAGCAGTTGCTCCAGCACGTTTTCCGGCTCGTAGGGCAGGGGAACGGGCTCCGGAACCTGATAAGTGGGCACGGGCGCAACCGGCTCTACCGGGGCCGTGAACTTCGAGCCCTGATAACGGGGGCCACCGGCGGGTTTTTCGGCCGGCGTGGCCGAGGGGTTGCTGGCTGGGGTCGGGGTAGCCGGAGTATCAGCGGGTTTACTTTTCAGGAAATCAAACAGGCCCATAGCGGATTAAAATGCGAATGTGTTGGAAGCGCAATCTACGGCGAAAAACGGGTTTGGTAGACGTGAAAAGGGCTGATGCACGGGAATCGAATGACCTGTTTGGCCTGATTGAAGCCTCTCGCCCCCTGCGCCTCGGCTGCGCAAACGCGAGATGAGCAGGACGCGGCCTTTCTCAGTCGGGGTTTCGTCTCGTTTACTGGCGGCAGGCGTCGAGCTGTTGCTGCGTCTGGTTGATTGTCCGAAGCGGCCCTTTGTTGCCCCAGTGGTTCTCGATGTAGTTGAGCAAGTTGGTAATCTGCGCGGGGCTCAAGCCCTTCTCTCCGGGCATCACGTTGTTGTAGCTGATGCCGTTTACCACAATGGGGCCCTTTTGGCCGTTGCGGAGCAGGCAGGCCAGCTCGTCGCGGTGCTTGGTAAGGTAATCGGCGCCCGCCAGCGGCGGAATCAGGCGGGCCAACCCCTGGCCCTGGTCGCCGTGGCAGCTGGCGCAGTGCTGCACATACAGCCGCTCGCCCTGCTTGCGGTTGTTGCTGAAACAGCCGGGCAGCGTGGTAGCAAGCACCGCGCCGCCCAGCAGGAGGCTGGCCCACGCCCTCATTTAGCGTTGGGCCACGCCAGGTTTCCGGGTCTCAATTTCGGCCAGCAGCGTGGGCAGCTCCTTCATGAGGCGTTCTACTTCCTGGGCGTTGAGGCTGTCGTAGAGGCCGCGAATGTGGCCTTGGTCGTCCACTAGCGCAAAGGTGCCGTTGTGGGCAAAGCCGCCGGGGGCCGTTTTGTCGGGTTCGGCAGCGGTGAAGTAGGCGCGGGCCAGCTGAAACACGGTGTCGCGGGCGGTGGGCTCGCCGTGGGCGCCGGTGGTGGCGAAGTACCAGTTGCGCGCCCCGCCCATGCCCAGGCGGTCGGCGTAGTCGCGCAGCACCGGAATGCTGTCGTGGGCCGGGTCGATGGTGTGCGAAAGGAAAGCCAGGCGTGGGTCCTTGCCATACTTGGCGTACACTTTCAGCAGCTCGCCCTGCATTTTGGGGCAGATGCCGGGGCAGGTGGCAAAGAAGAAGTCGGCCACGTAGGCGCGGCCCGCGAAGGTCTTATTGGTAATGACTTTTCCGCTCTGGTCGGTGAGGCGGAAGGCTGGCACGGTGGCAAACACGGTGTCGGCGGGGCCGCCGTCGGCACGTGGGCGTACGTCGCGCTCACCCAAGATGGGGAGGCGGGCGGTGGTGTCGGGACTGGTGCAGGCGGTGGCAAGAACGGCGGCCAACGCAGGAAGCAAAAACAAGCGTTTCAACATCGTTATTTGGAAGAGGCGGGCGCGGCCGGAGTGGCCGCGGCGGGGTGCTGCTTGATAAACAACGAAGCCGAATCTATCGTTGCGCGAAACTGCTGGCGCACGCCGGCCAGCACCTGTTGCTGCTGCTGGAAATAGGCCAGGCGCGCGGCGGGCGCGGCCGTCGTGTCGGGCGCTTTGTACTGACGCATCCATCTCATCATGGCCTCATCGGCGGCGGCCAGTCCGCGCAGGTAGGGGCCGGCAGCGGGCGACTTCGTGGCGTTAATCTTCGCCTTGAGCTGAAAAAGCTGGTCCATTTGCGCCATCAACGAATCGTGGCGGGCCATGAGGGCCATTTCGGCTGCCGAGGCGGGCGAGGGCGCGCCGCGCTCGGCAATGGGCTGGTTGGGCGAGGTGCAGGCAGCCAGCAGGGCCAGCGCCGCGGGCAGCACGGCCCGTAGGGTGAGTCGGGAAGTATTCACTCCGTAAAGGTACGCCTGCTTCGCGTGAGGCGGGGGTGGCCAGCCTTGCCAGGCGAATAATCAAAGCCTTGAAGCAGTTTAGCAAGTCACTTGCCGGTCCGACGCCCTAGGCGTCCGACCGGTTGCCGCACGATGCTCCAACGGTTGCTGACCAACAACCGGTCGGACGCCTCGGGCGTCGGACTGGCAAGCGACACACTTCCTAAACAGCTGCCTTGTTTGGTCGGTTAGCATGCGTCGTGCGTAAGCTTAAAAGCACAGTCTTTTCTTTCAACCAACACACACGTATGAAAACCCGTCAACTGGGCCGCTCCGGCCTCACCGTTTCTGCCCTGGGCCTGGGCTGCATGGGCATGTCCGACTTCTACGGTGGCCAGGACGATGCCGAAAGCACGCGCACCTTGCACCGCGCCCTGGAGCTGGGCGTCACCTTTTTCGACACCGCCGACATGTACGGCCCCTACAAAAACGAAGAGCTGCTCGGCCGTGCCCTCAAAGGCAAGCGCAGCAGCGCCATCATCGCCACCAAATTCGGCATCCAGCGCGACCCCAACGACCCGGCCAAACGCGGCATCAACGGCCGGCCCGAGTATGTGAAAGCCGCATGCGAGGGCAGCCTCAAGCGCCTCGGCACCGACCACATCGACCTGTATTACCAGCACCGCGTCGACCCCAACACGCCCATTGAGGAAACCGTGGGCGCCATGAGCCGCTTGGTGGAGGAAGGCAAAGTCCGCTTCCTTGGCCTGAGCGAAGCCGCGCCCGCCACCGTGCGCCGCGCCGTGGCCGTGCACCCCATTGCCGCCCTGCAAACCGAATACTCGCTCTGGAGCCGCGAGCCGGAAGACGAAATACTGCCCACCATCCATGAGCTGGGCGTCGGGTTTGTGCCGTATTCGCCGCTGGGTCGCGGTTTTCTAACCGGCCAAATCACGAAGTTCGAAGACCTGGAAGCCGATGACTACCGCCGGCACACGCCCCGCTTCCAGGGCGAAAATTTCCAAAAAAACCTCGACCTCGTGGCCCGCATCAAAGACCTGGCCGGCCAAAAGCGCTGCTCCGCCAGCCAATTGGCTCTGGCCTGGGTGCTGGCCCAGGGCGATGACGTAGTGCCCATTCCGGGCACCAAACGTGTGAAATACCTGGAAGAAAACCTGGGCGCCCTGGAAGTCGAACTATCAAAAGACGAACTGGCCCAGCTCGACGAAATCGCGCCCAAAGGCAAGGCCGCCGCTGGCCAGCGCTACCCCGAAGCCATGATGGGGAGCGTCAATGGGTGAATGGGCGAATGGGCGAATGGGCGAATGGTGAATAAAGGTTGAACAAGCAATTAGCAAGAAGCAAACTGGTCGATTGGGCAGTATCTACCTGTGTGACCGCGGCCCTGCACCTTGGTTATTGGGAATGACTGGTTGATGCCGCATCATTCACCCATTCACCCATTCAGCCATTCACCCATTCACCCATTGCTCACGAGGGCAGCAAATCAATCCAGCCGTCTTCGCTGACCACCACGGCCAGGGCGGGGTACTTGCTGCTGTTCACGTAGCGCAGGGCCGAGTTGTAGCGGGCGCCACGCGAGGAGTCGCCTTTGTCGGTGGCCAGGCCGTCGAGGATGGCGCCAATGGCGTGGCACATGCCGTTGGGCTCGATGAGCACGGCCCCGTCGATGTTCGTGACCAGCTTCAGCACCGAGGGCGTCATGATGCGCGGCACCACCCGGAAGCACTGGCGCGTCAGGCGCTTGGCCTCCTGGGCTGCGCCCGTGCTGATGACCAGAATGGTGCCCGTGGGCTGGGTGCTGGCCTTTTGTGCCAGGTCCCAGAGATAATCGGTGCTGTCGGCATCCAGATTCGGAAACACGATGCGGATGATGCGCCCAAAATTATCGGCCGCCACCTGGCCCTGGGGCAGGCGGGGCGTGTTGCTCACCACGCGCATGAGCACGTGGCCGGCGTGGCTCATTTCCCAGCCGTAGTGGTTCGTGAAGTGCACCGTGACCAGGGGCTCGAACTGCGAGTCGGAATCGGGCACGAGTTGGCCCAGGCCAAACACGTGCGAGGCGTCGGAAATCAGGGCGGTGTGGCCCTCGCTCAGCTCCAGCAGCTTGCGGATGGAGCGGTGGTCGCGCATGGGCACGGGCGTTTCCAGGGTCAGCACCGGCACAATGGCCGGGTGCAGGCGCCGGCTCACCAGCATGGTCCCGATGCCTTCGTCGCCCTCGTGGCGCAGGGCGGCCACGCCGTTGCAGGCGTCGTACAGGCCGTGGGTGCCGGCGGGGGCTACCCGCAACATCAGCCGGCGGCCGGCCGAGCGCAGCAGCTCGTTGTGGTCGCGGTCGAGCACGGGCTGGTCGTTGTCGGCGGTGTCGGCTTCGCGCAGGGCGCGGCTGCAGTCGTGCAAAAACTCCAGCACCGCCGCGTGGGGCAGGTTGGCCGGGCGGCCACTGCCGGGCTTGGGAAGGGCGTAATAGCCGTTGTAGCAGTCGGCCGACACTTGCAACACCACCGTCACGAGGTAGCCCTGCAAGCTCACCGGCACCGAGCAGAACGAGCGTCGGTTTTCCCGGCGCGCCGCGGTCAGGCTTTGGAGGGTGCTTTCGGTGGCCTGGCACATCAGTTCGTACCAGTGCTGCTTTTCGCTGCGGTCGTGGTCGTTGGGGTGCAGGTGGTACACGGAGCCTTTGGGTCCCCCGTCCGCTTCGAGCGCGGCGGCGTGTTCTTTCACGTCCTTAAAATCGGCCGGTGAGTAGCGCAGCGAATTGGGCTCCACCACCACGGCGCCGGGCTCGTCCGATTCTTTGGCCGAAGCGAAGCCCAGCAAAAATATTTCGGGACGCAGCCCCCGGTCAAGCAGATTGAAAATGCCTTCGGCAAAGAGTTGAGCCGAAACGCGAAATAGACTTTGGTGTTCCCACATGGGCAGTTTCAGGACGGCCGAATCCCGTTGCGGACCCGACTTCGCCCCGAACTACGGAAAAAAGCGCTTAATAGTGGTACTATGAAACAAATTTCCCGTTTAGATGCTTCATTTGCCGGCCGCAACCCTGTATCTTCGGGATAAACCCGCCACGCCATCCCTCACCGCTAACCCCCCTAAGCCTATGCTCTTCGTCGACATGCTTTTCGTGGTGGCGGTGGCCATCTCCTTCATTCCGATACTGACGGGGTATTGCGCTCACAGCCGCGGCCGCTCGTTCTGGCTCTGGTTTGTGCTCGGCTGGGTGCTGCCGTTCGTTTCTTTTTTCCTGCTTTTCGCCCTCATTGCCCGCGACGAGCTCAACCCCGGCCGCCGCCTGCTGGGCGAAGCCCGCCAAATCCTGCGCGAAGCCGAAGAGCGCGCCAAGGCCCTGAAAGCCGAGCGCTAACCAAGAATTTTACGAATTTCTGAGTTTGGCAACGATGCCCCTGGCCACCCACGCCCCGGTGCTGAAGCAGCCCTGCAGCAGGTAGCCCCCGGTGGGCGCTTCCCAGTCCAGCATTTCGCCGGCCACGTAGGTGTTGGGCCGTTGCCGCAGCATGAAATGCTCATCCACCGCTTCAAAGGCAATGCCGCCGGCGGTGGAAATGGCCTCATCCAACGGGCGCAGCCCGGTTACGGGCAGTGGGAGGGCCACTAGCAGCTCGGCCAGTTGTTCCGCAGTCAGGGGAGTGACTTCCGGCAGCACTTCGCGCACAAGCGTTGGCACGGGCGGGCCCAAGTGCAGCGCCTTCCGCAAAAAATCGGGCAACGAAGCGCCCGCCCGGCGCTGGCGCAGCTTGGCCAACAGCGCAGCGGGGGCCAGGTCGGGTTTGAGGTTGAGGTGCAGCACGGCCGGCTGGCCGCTGGCCAGCGCCGCCCGCACCTGCGGCGTGAGGGCGTACACGGGCGTGCCCTCCAGCCCGTAGTCGGTCAGCATGATTTCGCCGCGCACCTGCGGGCCGTCGTTTACCCGCAGGCCAATGTTTTTGAGGGGTGCACGGCCTACTCGCTCCTTGAAAAAAGACGACCAGCCGACTTCGGCACCGCAGTTGGCCGGCGCAAACGGCACTACCGGCACGCCTAGCTCCTCAAGCAGCGGCACCCAGGCCCCATCGGAGCCGGTTTTGGCCCAGCTGGCGCCGCCCAGCGCCAGCACCGTGGCGGCGGGCTCCAGCACGTACTCAGGACCATCTGAACCGGCGGTTTCGTTGCGCAAGCGCAGGCCCGATGCCCCGGCAAATCCCAGCCAGCGGTGCCGGGTGTGCAGTTCTACGCCCAGCCCGCGCAAGCGCTGCAGCCAAGCCCGAAGCAAGTCGGCGGGTTTGTGCGCGGCTTCCGGAAAGACCCGGCCGCTGGTGCCCACGAACGTGGCAATGCCCAAGTCGGCTGCCCAGGCGCGCAAGTCAGCCGGCGAAAAGTGGCTGAGCAGGTCCTGAAAACGGCTTCCCTGCGACCCGTAGCGTTGTGCAAACGTGCGCAGCTCCTCGGCATTGCTTAGGTTAAAGCCGCCGTGCCCGGCCACCAAAAACTTGCGTCCCACCGTCGCTTGGGCCTCGTACACCCGCACGCGCAGCCCAGCTTCGGCCAGGCGTTGGGCGGCTAGCAGGCCGGCCGGGCCACCGCCGATGACGGCCACAAACGCTTCGCTTAATGCAGAACGAGGAGCGGAGAACGAGGAATTTTCAGACACGCTTGGCAAGTATACTCCTCATTCCTCCTTTTTCACTAAGCACAGCCTTACGCTTCGCTTTCCTGAATAAGCTGCCGCCGGTAGCGGGCCAGAATAGCCGATTTGAGGATGAACCCAAGGTAGCGGCCGTCTTCCTCGCACACGGGCAGCGCCCAGGCCCCGTGCCGGTCAAACAGCGCCAGGGTATGTTCCAAGTCATCGTTGGGGCCTACCACGGCGGGGGCGGGCTCCATCAACTCGCGCACTTGGGTGGTGGCGTAGTGCGCATCGTCAAACAGCGCGTCGCGTACCGAGTCGAGGCTGACCACGCCGAGCAGCCGGCCCCCCGCGGCCACCACCGGGAACAGGTTGCGCGAAGCGTGCCGGAAAACGTCAACCAATTCGCCCAACGTGGTGCTGGGCCGCACCGCAATGAAGTCGGTTTCCAGCAGCTTGCGCGGGTCGAGTTGGGCCAGCAGGCCGCGGTCGCGGTTGGCGTACACGTCCACGCCACGGGCCGTGAGCTTGCGCGTGTACACCGAATACGGCTCGAAATACTTGGTAATGAGGTAGGAGGAACTGCTAACAAGCATCAGCGGCACAAACAGGGCATACCCACCGGTAATTTCCGCAATGAGGAAGATGGCCGTGAGCGGCGCGTGAATAACACCGGCCAGCGTACCGGCCATGCCCAACACCACAAAATGCACCTCCGGGATGTGCGTAAGCCCACTCAGGTTGATGAGCCGGGCAAAGAAGAACCCTGCCAGCGCCCCCGCAAACAACGACGAGCCGAACATGCCACCATTGCCCCCGGCGCCCACCGTGATGCTGGTAGCCACCACCTTCAGCAGCAAGCTAAACAGCACCAGCACCAGCAAAAGCCACGGGTTGTTGTCCTGGTAAACCGAGAAAATACTGGCGTCGGTCAGCCGCTCGGAGTGGCCGCGCAGCAGCAGTTCCACGGTGTTGTAGCCCTCGCCGTAAAGGGTCGGGAAGAGGAAAATGAGCAGGCCCAGGGCCGTGCCACCCATCAGCACCTTGCGCCAGTCCAGGCCAGGCCACCGGTCAAAAAACTTCTCGAACCAGTGGTAGGTCCGAATCATGTAAACCGAGAAAAAGGCTGTAAACAAGCCCAGCAGCACGTAAAACGGCACCGCATCGAGAGGCCAGCTGGTGGTAATGAGCACGAAAGGCTGACCCGCGTAAAGCGCTTTGGACACCACCGTGGCCGTGGCCGACGAGATGAGCAGTGGAATAAAATACTGCGCCGGCAGCTCCAGCAAAATGGTTTCCACAGCGAACAGCACGCCCGCAATGGGAGAGTTAAAGATGGCCGCCACGCCTGCTGCTGCCCCACAGCCCGTGAGCAAACGCCGCCGGCGCCGGTCGAGGTGCAGCACCCGGCCCGAATTGGAGCCGATGGCCGCGCCCGTCACCGAAATGGGTGCCTCGGTACCGGCCGAGCCCCCAAAAGTGACCGTCAGAAACGCCGTGACCAGCTGGGAGTACAGCTTGGAGCGGGGCACCACGCTGCCCTCGCGGGCGGTGTTGTAGATGATGGGGCCAATGCCGCGGCCCAGTTGGCCCCCCAGAAAATACTTGGTAAACAGCACCGTGAGCGTGATGCCGATGAGGGGATACACCGACAGTGCAAACACCCGGCTGGGCTCCGAAATGCCGCCTTGCAGCATTTCCTGGCCCCACCGTACCGAAATTTTGAGCAGTACCGCCGCCAAGCCGGCTGCCGCGCCCACCAACACGCTCAGCAGGAGCATGTACATCCGCTCGCTGATGTGGCGCGCCCGCCAAACAAGCATAGGACGCAACAATCGGTGGACGGCGTGGTGAGGCATGAGCGAAAGAGGGCAGTTAACGCAGTAGTAGCAACGCAAAAAACGGGCCGGCAGATGTTGAAAATCGGCAAAAGCTCGTTGAGCCCGACTCTTTACGCGTTGAAACTGCGGACTATTCCCTCAGATGTGGTGTGCAGCGGCTGCGAAGCCGCTTGCACAAATTTATTGCAACTAAACCAGGCCTCGCACTTTAAAAGCAATCTGATTCAGAAAAAACTAGGCCGCCGCTGGAACATGCGTGCGTTTCAAGTGGGCACGCAGTTGCGAGAGTGGGGCGTTGTGCTCGTAAAGCAGGTTGCGCCAGAGGCTCTGAATGAGCAGGAGCAGTTGCAGCGTGTTCAGGTCGGGGGCGTCGGCGCCCACTTCGGTAAAGGCTTGCTTAAGCAGGTTATCAATCGGGCTCATGAAGCGCTGGAAGTACTTCTGCACCAGCGGCCGGTTAAACTCCTTGTCCTGCATCTTCCAGAAGTCGGGCTCGTCGTGCACCAGTTTGTAGGGGAGGTCGATGACGTTTTCAATGAGCGTCCGAGGGTTCTTCTCGGTTAGGATGCCGCGGTTGGCTTCCACAATGCGCCGAAACCCTTGCTTGATGAGGTACTCAAAGAGTTTTTCCTTGCTGAGAAAATATTTGAAAAGCAGGGCTTCCGACACGCCGGCTTGCCGAGCGATGAGCTGCGTTGAGGTGCTATCGTACCCGCGTTCTCCGAAAAGCTGAAGAGCGGCTTGTTCAATTTTAGAATGACTGGTCATGGTCCAACCGGGTAGAAGAAAAAAAATGGATAGTTGGAATCGGACAGTTGTTGCCCTAGCAGTCTGCAGGAGACCGCGGCAAGATAAGGCCTTGAGAACGGTGCCGACTGCACTATTGACGAGTTTGCTGGCGTTTGCGAACGCGTCGAGAGGGCAAAAAAATACAGCCGGTCAAATCGAGGGTTTCGATTTAACCGGCTGTAACGTGTTGAAAGCTTTTAGACTTTCAACCAATTTTATTCCCAGATGGGGTGGGAGACACCTGGCGAAAAGAACGTAGAAGTTGTCTAACGGGTCAACCAGTCAATCGTTTCCCATTAGCTGAAGCAAAGGTAGGCCACAACAGCGGGAGTACCGATGAGTAGTGACTCACTAAGTGTGAGCAAACACTCACTAGTATTGATTACCAGCTATATAAAATGGCGGTTTCTGAAGCGGGTGGGATGGGGTATGCGCTCATTTTCACCTAAATGCTCGTCAGAGATTGGCCGGCGCGACGTTTTATAGCTCCATGATGTCCTCGTTCCAGAGGGTGGGCTCTGCTTGGATAAACTCATCCATCATGTCGACGCACTCTTGCAAATCAAGGTCTACTACTTCCACACCATGGCTCTCCAGGAAAGCACGCGACTCGCCAAACGTGCGCGACTCGCCCACGATGACCTTGGGGATTTTGAATTGCACGATGGTGCCAGCGCACATGTAGCACGGCATCAGCGTGGTGTAGATGACGGTGTCGCGGTAGGTGCGCTGGCGGCCGGCGTTGGTCAGGCAATCCATTTCGCCGTGCTTGATGGGGGAGTCTTCCTGCACGCGCTTGTTGTGGCCCTGGCCCACAATTTTACCGTCGCGGATGAGCACCGAGCCGATGGGAATGCCTCCTTGCGAACGGCCCAGGCGGGCTTCGTCGATGGCGGCTTGCATGAATTCGTCTTTTTGGGGTTGGTTGGACATATAGAAGGGAAGTGAATTAGCGTGCGCAAATGCCTTTGTAGGGGCAATGTTCGCACTTTTTGAAATCATCGGTTTTGCGGATAGGCTCGTTGGGGTCGAGGATGCGCAGCACAATCTTGGTGACCAGCTCTTCCGAGGTCTGCACGAAATCCTGGCCCTCGCTGGTGAGAAAACTTAAGTCCGCTGAGAGCAGGCCTTTGTCTAGGTTTCGCATCGAAACGATGGCGGTGTTCTCGGTTTCGCGCTTTTCGGTGCTGGCCAGCATGAACCGGTACAGCCACAACTGCCGCACTTTGTCGGCGCTCGAGGAGGCTTCGTAGAGCAGGCGCTCGGTGGCTTCGGCGGGGGTGAAGCGGTTGCGGTAGCCGGTCAGGTTTAGGTCGTTGGCTTCGACGAGGCCAGTTTTGTAGTCTACCACGCGCAGGCGGCCGTCGGGCAGTTGGTCCACTCGGTCGGCTTTGCCGAAGAGGCGCACTGCCAGGCGGCCCGACTCCGGCACATCCACAAATACGGTGGCGGCCAGGTCTTTTTCCAGGCTGAAAAGTCGCAGCGGCAGCCCTTCTTTCTCCTCCAAGCCTTCGAGGTAGCGCGTGATGAGGCGCACGGCCACTTGCCCGTACACGTGGTTGAGGCCTTCGTCGGGGCGGGCGTGCTTTTCGGTTTCTTCCTGGCGCAGGGCTTTGCGCACTTCCTCGGCCGCTTGTTTCACCAGGTTGGGGATGTCGGCCGCGGTGAGGGGGCAGGCGTCCTGCTCGAAAGGCCGCATGAGGTTTTCGAGCGCCGCGTGCACCATCGTGCCGAAGCTGCCCGCTTCCAGGGTTTCTTCCACGGCTTCGTTTTCGTAGAAACGGGCCACTTTCGAAAAGTAGAAGCGAAGCGAGCAGGCCAGGAAGTCATTCAGGCGCGAAGGCGAGATGTTGCGTTCGAGCACGCCGCGCAGGGCGGCCAGCATCTCGGCGTCCTTCTCCAGAATTAGGTCGCCTTCGTAGGCGTCAACCCCCACTTCGGTTTCTGGCCCAACTACCGAAACGGCCAAATCCTCCAGCGTGAGCTGCGGGTTTTGGGGCAGTAAGTCGTTCTGCAGTTGCAACAGAAAGCGGCTGCGCTCGCCGCTCTTGATGCCTTCGGCGCCGGGCAGCACGTGTACCAAGTCCACGCGCTGGGTGCGCTGCAGCAGGCGCCAGAAGTTGTAGGCCGTGATGGCCTCGGCATCGGCGTAAGTGGGCAGCTTGAACTCGGTGAGGACGTCGTACGGGAAAAGCGACTGCTGCTTTTTGGGCGCCGGCAGCACGCCTTCGTTGCAGCTGAGGATGATGACGTGGTCGAAGTCCAGGGCCCGGGTTTCGAGCAAACCCATCACCTGCACGTCGGCCAGCGGCTCACCCGAGAAGGGCAGGCGGGTGCGGGCCATTTGCTCGTACAGGAACCGCCGGAAGGAGCGCACCGACAGGCGCTGCTCGCGGCAGTCGAAGGCCGAGTCGAGCTGCTTGATGAGGGTGTAAAACAGGTAAAGGTATTCGGCTTCAATGCCCGACTGCTTGTCAGCATACACTTGCTTGAGCAAGTCAATCAGCGTGTGGCAGGCCGCGATGATGTCGTCGCAGTTGTTCCAGGTGTTGAACAGCGCCTCGATGAGCGGGTGGTGCGCTCCGAGCTTCAGCAGCTCGGTGGCGGGCAGCAGCACGGCGTTGAGGCGCACGATTTCGCGGCACACCTGGTCCAGAACGCCGTGGTACTGGGGCTGGTCGGGCTGCCGGTCGAGCCACTGCTGGTAGCGGCGCAGAAAGGGATGGCTCAGCAGCTTGGTCACCGCCAAATGGTGGTAGCGCGGTACGCCGTAGCCCGATTCGGCGCTGCCTTCCCGAATGCCGGTAAGGTGCACCTCGAACAGCAAATCGACCAGGTTGAAGAGGGGCGTGGCCTGGAAGCTCAGGCCCATGGTCACGTTGTAGTCGGGCACCTCGTCGGGCGGCAGGCCGTGGAGCACCGGCAGCAGCAGCGTCTCGTCGGGCAGCACAATGGCCACGCTGGCGTCGGGGTACTGGCGGCGGGCTTCGGCCAGGAGCTGGCCGGCCAGCTTGCCTTGCATGCTGGGGTTGGCCACGCCCAGGTAGCGCACGTGGCGGGGCTGGCCGCGCAGCCATTCCACGCCGCCGCCCATGTGCTCGCGGGGCAGGTTCCACTGCTTGAAGTAGCGGCGCAGGTGCTGCCCGGCCCGGTTGGGCGAGTCGAGGTCGAGGTAGAAGGGGTCGGCGTCGAAGCGGACTTCGGCCCGGCCCGCCCCGATGAGCAGGCGAATGAGCTTTTCTTCGGAGCGCGACAAGTTGCCCAGGCCCACGAACACGTGCTGCACGGGGGCAGGTGCGGCGGGGTCGGCCAGCTGTTTCTCCAGCTTTTCCACGGCGCGGCGGTAGGCCAGGCCGGGGTAGGCCAGGTGCGTGGCCAGCATGCGGCGCTGCAGCTCGCGGTACACTTTTTCGAGCTGGTCCCAGAAGCTAAACGAGTGCGCGGCGGCGCGACTGTTGGCGGGCAGGGCTTCGAGGTCCCAACGCTCCAGGGCTTTGGCTTGGCTGAGGTATTCGAACACCTTGCGAGTGGGCGCCAGGTTCTGGTCGAGGTTGGAGAAGTCGCTCAGCAGCAGGCCGGCCCAACCCACGAACCGGTCAAAGTCGAGGTCGGCATCGATGCCTTTGAGGATGTCGTAGAGCAGCAGCTGCAGGGCAATGGGCTCTTCGACTTGCACGCCGGCCAGCTCCACCATGTAGTCTTCCATGGCGGCCACGCGCGGGGCCCACAGCGGCGAACCCATGGGCAGGGCCAAGGCCAACTCGTTCTTCAAATAGACCACGGCGCGGCGCGTGGGCACCACGACCACAATGTCGGACAACTCGTCGAGGGGGCCCGAGCCGTAGCGTTCCAGCAACTCGCGCGCGGTCTGGGCCAGGAAGGAAACAGGAGCCGCCAGCGGGTCGGCGGGCGCCGCAAGGGGAAAGGGAGCAGGGTGGGCAGGCATCGAAGCAAAGATACCCGGTGAGGGCGGGGCGAAACCGTTGAACAGCCTTTGCTAGCACGGGTGTTCCAGGCTCGGCTCGGTTTCGCACTGGGTTAGAAAATCCCGCAACAACGCCATGAGTTCGGGCCGGGTGTGCGGGCGCGGAACGAGCAGGCCCGGAACGTCCGGGGGCACGTACCCCAGGAAGGTGCGCAGGTCCTGCGCCTGCGCTACCCGGAAGCCCATGGACCACGTCCGGAACGTGCGCTGCTCGCACAGTCCTTCGCTGAACACTTGCTGATTGTAGTGGCGGGTATCGCGCACAATGCGGTGGTAGTACAGGTTGCGCACGGCTTCGCGGGAGCCTTCCAGCACCTGCAGAAACCGGCCGTCGGGGGTGTAAAGCAGCAGGCCCGTGATGTGGTGGCGCCGGTTGTAAGCCCGGGACCATTGCAGCAAGGCCAGCAGTTCAGGCTCCTCAAAAGGTACCAGCGAGAGGCTTTGGTAAACAAGTTGATAGAGGTCCATGAGTGCGAGGACTACGGTAAAACACGGCGGCGCAGGCAATACCAAACGCTGGCGCCCAGTCAGTCGTGGCACTGACCATCACAAGTATACGAAAATGGCTCACCAAAGTGCACGTTCCGTTCGGGCGGTGGTGGTTGCGGCTTTCGCAAGTGCCCATGGTGGGCGCTGATGCGGGGCAACTGTGGCCGACGCCAGCGGGGGACAGAAGAATTGGCTCATCAGAAGATTGAGGCTTTTATTTACCTCGACAATTTAATTTCGAAAGCCATGCGCATTCAGCTACCCTTTGCCTTCGTCGCCGTGCTGGCCGCCACTGCCGCCCACGCCCAGACGCCCACGCTGCCCGACCCCGCCGCCGTGCCCAACCCACCGCCCGAGCCCCTCTGGCGCAAGTCCGGCAAAGCGGGCCTGGGCCTCAACGAGTCGTTGCTGAGCAGCAACTGGCGCGGCGGCGGCGTGAACACCATCGGCTTCAACGCCCTGGCCAACCTTCGAGCCAACCGCAAGCTGGGCGTTAATTCTTTCGACAACGAATCTGACTTCCTCTTTGCCTTTTCCGAAACCAAGGGCCTGGGCTACCGCAAGGGGCAGGACCGGCTCTACCTCGACACGAAGTACGGCCGCGACATCAGCTCCGACTGGAACATGTTTCTTTCCCTGAACTTGCTCACCCAGTTCGCCCCCGGCTACAAGTACGACGAAGACGCCGCCGGCAACGACCGGGCCCGCCAGACTTCCGATTTCTTCGCCCCTGGCTTTCTGACTGCGGCCTACGGCTTCGAGTACCACCCCAATCCCACTTTCCGGGTGCGGCTGGCGCCCTTCGCGCCGCGCCTTACCGTGGTGAGCCGCACCGAGCGTTTCGTGGAAGTGCTGGGCGAAAAGCCTTACGGCGTGCGGCCCGGCCGCAGCTCCCGCTGGGAAATCCTGGCCGCCCAGGTGCTGGCCGAGTACGACAAAAACCTCAGCCCCACCGTCAATCTCAAGGCCCGCTACGTGCTGTTTGCCAACTACAGCAACTTCAACACCAAGGAAATTGACCACCGCCTCGACCTCGGCCTCACCGCCAAAGTGGGCAAATACGTCAACATCGCCGTCAACGGCATTGCCCTCTACGACTTCGACCAAGACGCCGGCGTGCAGTACTCGCAGGGCCTCACCATCGGGGTGGCCTACGCCTTCCAGAATTTTGTGGAGGAGAAGAAGTAGGGTAGGAACCCCCTGTTATTCTTATGCTTGAACCAACGCCCCCGCGCTCTTTCGGAGTTTGACTCCGGAAGCAGAGCCGTTGCGGAGTTTCACTCCGCTCGCATGGGGGCGTTAGTTCTATGGCGGGGACTACAAGTCCCTAGCAGTCGGCTTCCGGAGTCAAACTCCGAAAGAGCGGTTTGATTGCGGGCCAACTGGCGGGAGAGCGGCGCCTTAGAGCGTGAAATCCTTCTCAATGTTCCAGGTGCCAGGCTTGGTGAATGTTTCGAGGGTTTTGAGCACGGGCAGCGAAAACGATTTGGTGATGGTTTTCGAAGGAGCTTCGCCCAAGTCGCCTGTGCTCAAAACGCATTTACGGGTCAAGAAATTATAGCTGTACTCCTGGAAAGTGTAACTCATGCGGCCCGTAACTGAAACGTCGGCGCCAATCAAGACGAAATGGCGGCCATCGTGCCGGAATTTGTACGCGCTGGTGGACGTATCATCATGGGAATCTTTGCGAAAGTACTGGAAACCGATTTTTAAAGCCCCCCGGGCAATGGAAATTCCGGTGAAGGGGTCATCCATTTCGGGGTCTTCTTGGGTTAAAATAAACGAATTGCTTTGCGCGCTTAAGGCATAGCCCTTGTTTCCCGCCGATTTGAACAGGACGACCAATATCCGGGGCAGTGCCGAGGCGGTTGAGTCCTGCTCATCGGCCACTCCGTTTCTGGTTGAGCGCTCCAGCACCAGCGCCGCATCGGCCAGGCCGTCCTTGTTCAAGTCGCCGGTTGCCTGGTCGCGTATTTCCCAGCCTGAAGGCACAAAGTCGGTTAGCTGTTGCGCGTTGCGTTTGATAGCAGGGTATTGAAATTGTTGGGCGCATGCTTCACTGACTAAAAAGCTCAGGACGAAAGCAGTAGTAAGCTTCATTACCTGATAATGGCAACGTGAAAAAGCAATGAGCATTGGGGGTAATCCAGGAAATCGGCGGGTAATGGTAGCCTCGTTTAGCGCTTATAAATAGCTTTTTTGATGTTCGGCCGTCGCTACCGCAGCGCGTAAATCCGCTCAATTATCTCCACCACCTTCAATCCTTCTAGCGCATTAGTTGAAGCGGAGCTGCGCTGTTGCACGGTGTCCACCACGTTGTCGATGACTTGTACGTGGTTGGCGGCCGAGCCCTGGAAGGCGCCGTAGTGGTTGGCGGGGTTGGTGGGGGGCAAGTCGGGCAGGGTGTAGCCCTCTACGTGGCAGTACTCCACCTTGTCCATGTATTGGCCGGCAATGCGCAGGCTGCCGCGCTCGGCCACCACGGTGAGGCTGCTTTCGAGGTTGCGGTCCCACACGGCGGTGCTGTAGCTGAGGGTGCCGCTGCCGCCGCGCACCAAGTCGAAGGTGACAAGGCCGCTGTCCTCGAATTCCGTTAGGCCGGCGTGGGTGAAATCGCGGAAGCGGGCCGACAGGTTGGTAACGTCGCCGAATATCCAATACAGCAAATCCACGAAGTGGCTGAACTGGGTGAAGAGGGTGCCGCCGTCCAGGGCCTGGGTACCTTTCCAGCCGCCGGTGCGGTAGTAGCGGGCGTCGCGGTTCCAGAAGCAGTTGAGTTGCACCAAAAACACCTGGCCGAGGCGGCCTTCGTCCACAATCTGCTTTAGCCAGGCGGCGGGCGGGGAATAGCGGTTCTGCATCACCCCAAACACCAGCTTTCCGGTTTGCTGGGCCGTCTGCACGATGGCCTCCGCATCGGCTGTGGTGAGGGCAATGGGCTTCTCGATGACCACGTGCAGGCCCTGGCGCAGGCCCGCCACCGCTTGCGGGGCGTGCCAGCCGTTGGGCGTAGCCACGGTGAGCACATCGGTCGGGGGGCCGGTTTGCAGGTATTCTTCGAGGGAAGCGAAGAACGGCACGCCGGGAAACTCGCTGGCCAGGCCGGGCCGCAAGTCGGTCCGGACGTCAATCAGTGCGGCGAGTTCGGCCCCCTTGTGGCGTGAAACCAGCGCGGCGTGACGGCGGCCGATGTGGCCCACGCCGCATATGGCGAAGCGAACAGAAGTACTTCTGGCTGAGTGGCTCACGAATTAGGAGTGCGTGTCGGAAAAGGAGGTGAGGCACGAAATAACATATGCCTGCTGCTCCTCGGTAAGCAACGGGTGCGCCGGGAGCGAAAGCACCGCCCCGCACAACCGCTCCGCCACCGGAAACTGCCCCGCCTGGTAGCCCAAATAGGCATAAGCCGGCTGCGCGTGCACCGGCAGCGGGTAGTACACCATGGTCGGGACGCCGCACCGTTTCAGAAAATGCTGCAGCTCGTCGCGCCGCGCGGCTTCGGGGAGGGTGATGGTGTATTGGTGAAAAACGTGGGTGCTGCGCGGGTCCCGGGCCGGGATGCGCACGCCGGGAATGGTGGCCAGCGCCGCGTCGTAGCGGGCGGCTACGGCCTGGCGGCCGGCGGTGGCCGCGGGCAAGTGCTTCAGCTTCACCCGGAGCAAGGCGGCCTGCATGGTGTCGAGGCGGGAGTTCAGGCCAATGTGCTGGTGGTGGTACTTCTGGCTCTGGCCGTGGTTGGCTAGCTGTTGGAGCAAAGCAGCGCGTTGCGAGTCGCGTGTGAATAGGGCGCCGCCATCGCCCAGGGCCCCGAGGTTTTTGGAAGGAAAGAAGGACGTAGTGCCCACTTCGCCCACGGTGCCGGCAAAAGCCACTTCGCCAGAAGCAAAGCGAAACGTGGCGCCAATGGCTTGGGCGTTGTCCTCAATCAGGGCCACGCCGGTGCGGGCGGCAATGGCCCGCAGGGCTCCCAGGTCGGCGCATTGCCCGAACAAGTGCACGGCCATGATGGCCCCCGTACGCGGGGTGATGGCCGCTTCCACGGCGGCGGGGTCGATGGCAAACGTGTTGGGAAGCACGTCGACCAACACGGGGCGCAAGCCAAGCAGGGCTGCTGCCTCCAGCGTGGCCACGTACGTGAAGGCCGGAATAATGACCTCGGCCCGAGCGGGTAGGCTTAGGCTCAATAAGGCCAGGGTAAGGGCGTCGGTACCGTTGGCGCAGGGCGTAACGTGGGCGCCGCCGAGGTAGTCGCCCAGCTCCGTTGCAAACTGCCCCACGGCCGGGCCCTGGATAAACGCCCCGCTGTGCATCACCTCGCGCAGGGCCTCGTCCAGCGCGGGCTGCAGGGCCGCGTGTTCGGCCGCCAAATCGAGCAGCAAGATGGGAGAAGGGGGAGCGGGCAGTATCAAAGCGGCTGGTGGGGCGGAAACCGCCAAATATACTGGGCAAACTTAGGCCAGTTCCCGCAGCAGCCAATGCAGCTTGAGCATGTCCAGACAGCCCAGCTTGGGCGACTTCGACAACACCTGGCGCCGGAGCGCCGGCGCGGCGGTGCCCAACGCAGCCTGTACCACGCGGGCCATACCCAGCCGGCGCAGCCGTTCCGCCGCCTGCAACAGCCGCGACCCCTCGGCACTGCCTTGCTCCCGGAACGTCAGCGCCAGATTGTGCACGGCTTGCTCGCTTTTGCTCAGGAACGTCGCGGCGGGCTCCAGCCCATTGTGCAGCACCGGGTTGTCGAAGTGGTGCACGCGCACCTGGGCCGCCGCCAGCGCCTTCCCAAATAAGGTGTCCTCGTGGCCGTAGCCGCGCAGGCTTTCGCGCAAGGGAAAAGCCCGGAAAACGTCGGCACGAATTAGCGCGTTGTTAATGCTCAGTTGGTTGTAGGGAGCTTGCTGCCGCTGCGCGGCAGCGCGGGCTTCGCGGGCGCAGCCGTAGCGCCAGCGCAGGAACAGGACGGGGTCAGTGGGCGGGGTAGCCTCGTAGCAAGTGCCGCCCACGACTACTTCTCCCAGGTTGCGCGCGGCGGCGTAGCGGGCCAAAAACTGCGCGTCGGGCAGCAGGCTGTCGTTGTCGAGCAGCAGCAGCCACTCGTGCTCCGCATCGGCCGCCATCCGGTTGCGGATGGCCGCCCGGCCGATGTTGCGGGGCAGCTTCTGATAGCGAACCAGCGGCCAGTCGGTTATCTGGGCATTGAGCAGGCGGAAGGGCAGGGTGGAGGCATCATCGAGCACATCAATGGTCACCGGACCGGGCCATGTCTCCGCCTGCTCCACCAACTGCCACACCAGTTTCGTGACGTCGCAATTAAAAACCGGAATCAGGATGGACAGTCCGCTTTGCTCGACCATTCTTGTTACATATTTGATGCTCAGCAAGCAAACAAGGTAATCTTGACTTGGTTTATGCTTGCCTGCCAAGGTTATTTACAACGGCCATACTCAGGAGGTGACCGCCCAAGTATTGGACCCGTTCCCGGGCCCCTCAGGGAGAGAAACAGGGCCCCACGGCTGAATGGTAGCGCGGCCTACCACCCGCAGTATTTCCGCCTGAAGTTGCCGAACGACCTGCGCCACGCTTACTGCGCCCGGGCCGAGTCCAGCAACTCACCGTCTTTGCAGGTTAGCACGCGGTGGGGGTATTTTTCAATCAGCTGGAAGTTGTGAGTGGCCATGAGGATGGCGGTGCCGGCGTTGTTGATTTCGCCAAACAGCTGCATGATGCTGGCCGAAACGTCGGGGTCGAGGTTACCGGTGGGTTCGTCGGCCAGCAGGAGCACGGGCTCGTTGAGCATGGCGCGGGCAATGACGACGCGCTGCTGCTCGCCGCCGGAGAGGCGGTGGGGCATGCGGTTGGCGGCCCCGTTCAGGCCCACTTGCGTGAGCACGTCGCTGATGCGCTGCTGCTTTTTGGCTTTGCCCTTCCAGCCCGTGGCGTTGAGCACGAACATCAGGTTTTCGGCCACCGTGCGGTCGGAGAGCAGCTGAAAGTCCTGGAAAACGATGCCCAGCCGGCGCCGCAGGTAGGGCACCTTGCCGGCCGGCAGCTTGGCCAACGGAAACCCGGCCACGGTGCCCATGCCGCTTTGCAGCGGTAGGTCGGCGTACAACGTTTTCAGCAGCGACGACTTGCCCGAGCCCGTGCGGCCCACCAGGTAGGCAAAAGCGCTTTTTTCTAAGGTAAACGACACTCCTTGCAGCACCGCCTGCTGCTCCTGCATTATCGTGGCATCGTGCAGCTCAATAACGTTTTCAACCACGGATTTAGCGAATTTATCGGATTTGACGGATTTTGTAGATGTCGCAGACAAGGGTGCTGCCCCGCAATTGCTTGCGGCAGCAACCAATGCGGCCCATGATTAAGGCAGCCACATGAGTTACGTCCAGGATTCGCGAAGTTAATCGTTCACAAAAGCTGTGAAATTCGCAAAATCCGAATGGCCCGAAGGACGGCGTAGCCAATAGGGGGTTTAGATGGCCAGCGGTTGAAGCTTGCCAAATTCCAGGCCGGCAATCACCGCCGCCAGCTCCGTTTCCTTGCCATCGAGGCCGTAGCGGTGCAGGTCCTTCAAGGGGCGGTCGGCCCGGAAGTAGGCAATGAGCACAAACGCCTCGTCCCGCAGCTGGATGTAGTCCGGAATTTTGGCCTTCCCTTTTACTTTGATGATGTACATCTTATTGATGTGTTAATCAGTTGATGTGCTGATGTGCCGAGTTGCGTTGCCAATGAAAGCAAGCACATCAGCACATCAAAAAATCAGCACATTAAGAATTTACCTTCTTGTGGTCGGCCAGAAACGTCGCCAAGCCCTTGTCGGTTAGGGGGTGGTTGAGCAAGCCGGTGATGACGTTGAGCGGGCAAGTGACCACGTCCGCGCCAATTTCGGCGCATTGAATCAGGTGCGGCACGTGGCGCACCGAGGCGGCCAGCACTTCGGTGGGGTAGCCGTAGTTGCTGAAAATCTGCACAATCTGCTCAATCAGCTGCAAGCCGTCGTGGCCGATGTCATCCAAGCGGCCCACGAAAGGCGACACGTACGTGGCGCCGGCCTTGGCTGCCAGCAGCGCTTGGCCCGCCGTGAAAATGAGCGTGCAGTTAGTTTTGATGCCTTTATCGGCAAAATACTTGATGGCCTTGATGCCGTCCTTAATCATGGGCACTTTCACCACGATGTTGGGGTGCAGCTCGGCCAGCTCTTCGCCTTCGCGGACGATGCCCGCGTAGTCGGTGGCAATGACTTCCGCCGACACGTCGCCGTCCACCAACTCGCAGATTTGGCGGTAGTGCGCCAGCACGTTGTCCACGCCGCTGATGCCTTCTTTGGCCATCAGGGAGGGGTTGGTGGTCACGCCGTCGAGGACGCCGAGTTCAACGGCTTCGCGGATGTCGTCGAGGTTGGCGGTGTCAATGAAGAATTTCATAGTGGGGACTTGGGGTCTTAGGTGCTTGGGAACTTGGTTTAGGTTGCGGCAGCACGGCGAAAAAACCAAGTTCCCAAGCACCTAAGACCCCAAGTCCCCAAAAAAGAGTCGGCCCCAAAGCTACTCAATGGCCCGCCAACATGCGGAACAGAGCAGCGCCGGGGCCGACTGGAAAAGACAAAAAAAGCAAGCCAAAATCGCACCGCTACAACCACCTACCCTTGCTACCTTCCGGTCCTGGGGGAGTTCAGCAGGAGCTGGTCGTTCTGACTTGCCGCTGCAAAGGTAGCACATAATCTGGGTTAGCGCAACGAAAAGCTAATTTTCGTTGCCATCACGCTCCTTAATAAAATCCATGGCAAGCTTCCCGGTGCATGGGTTCGAACTCAAAGTTGCAGGAATGACAATGCCGCAATGGGCTGGCATCAAAGACCTCCTGTAAAATGGGTTGTGTTTACCCCGAACTATGGCCCGGAAGCCAGCAATGCTGCAACCAGGCCTTCGGTGCCCGGCGCGAAAGCAGTGCCGGGCCTCTTGCTGCAAGCTGGGCACTATCGAGGGGGAAAGCCGCGCTTTATTGGGCAAAAAATGCGGTTGTCCGAAAATTCAGTGAGTAGCTTTGCGGCATGGAACGACTTATCATTCTGGATTTCGGCTCGCAATACACGCAATTGATAGCCCGGCGCATCCGCGAGCTGCACGTGTTTTGCGAAATTCACCCCTATACCCACGCCCCGAACCTCGCTTTAACGGAGGACATTCGGGGCGTTATTCTTTCTGGCTCGCCCTGCTCGGTGCGGGAGGAAGGTGCCCCCAACCCCGATTTGAGCCATTTGCTCGGCCACGTGCCGGTGCTGGGCGTGTGCTACGGCGCGCAGCTGCTGGCCCAGCAGGGCGGAGGCGAGGTGACGCCTGCTACCATTCGGGAGTACGGCCGGGCCCGCCTCGCGGAACTCAACGACGCCTCGCCGTTGCTGAACGGCATGCACGCGGGCTCGCAGGTGTGGATGTCGCACGGCGACACCATCCAAACGCTGCCGGCGGGCTACGACATCATTGCCAGCACGCCTGAAGTGGCGGTGGCGGCTTTCAAAATCGAAGGCCAGGAAACGTACGGCATCCAGTTTCACCCGGAGGTAACGCACTCCACGGAAGGCAAGCTGCTGCTGCACAACTTTGTGGTCAACATCTGCCAGTGCGCCCAAAGCTGGACGCCCGACCACTTCGTGGATTCCGCCGTGCTGGCCTTGCAGCACACCATCGGCCCCGACGACCAGGTTATCCTCGGCCTCTCGGGCGGCGTCGATTCGAGCGTAGCGGCGCTGCTGCTGCACCGCGCTATTGGCCCGCGCCTGCACGGCATTTTCGTCGATAACGGTCTGCTGCGCCAAGACGAGTTTGCCACCGTGCTCAAAGCCTACGAAGGCCTGGGCCTGAACGTGACGGGCGTGAATGCCGCCCCGGAATTCTACAAAGCACTGGAAGGCCTGAGCGACCCAGAAGCCAAGCGCAAGGCCATTGGCCGGACGTTTATCGAGGTGTTCGACCGCGAGGCGCAGAAGGTGCAGGGCGCGGCATGGCTGGCGCAGGGCACCATCTACCCCGACGTAATTGAGTCGGTGTCGGTGAAAGGGCCAGCCGTGACCATCAAGAGCCACCACAATGTGGGCGGCTTACCGGAGAAGATGAACCTGAAAATCGTGGAGCCGCTGCGCATGCTTTTCAAAGACGAAGTGCGCGAAGTAGGTGCCGCGCTCGAGCTACCGGCCGAGATTCTGAACCGCCATCCGTTCCCCGGCCCTGGCTTGGGAATCCGCATCCTCGGCGACATCACGCCCGAGAAAGTGGACCTGCTCCAGCGCGCCGATGGCGTGTTCATCAATCTGCTGAAAGAGCACGGCCTTTACAGCCAGGTATGGCAGGCCGGCGCCATGCTGCTGCCCGTGCAAAGTGTGGGCGTGATGGGTGACGAGCGCACTTACGAGCGAGTGGTGGCCCTCCGCGCCGTGACCAGCGTGGACGGCATGACCGCCGACTGGGCCCACCTGCCCTACGAATTCCTGGCCGAGGTATCGAACAAAATCATCAATCAAGTGCGGGGCATCAACCGCGTGGTGTACGACATTTCGAGCAAGCCCCCGGCTACTATTGAGTGGGAGTAGCCATTCCTGATATTTTCCGGGCATGAGGATTTCAACCGAGAAGTACTTGCTTTCGCTTAGCCATCTTCCGAGCGAAGGGCAACACATTATTGCTCATCAAGCGGAAGGCCTAGTTGTTGTTTACCAAGCCTATAAGCCAGCTATTGCGGATTTCGCAGTAAAGCATCAGTGTCTTGGCGGAACGGCTTTTAGCTACGACCGCATGTCTTGGATTAAACCCAACTTTCTGTGGATGATGTATCGCTGCGGATGGGCGACTAAGGAAAATCAAGAACGAGTGCTCGCTTTTTGGCTAGATAAAACAGCTTTCGAAGACATCTTAAGTCAAGCTGCTTTTTCGACGTTTAGTGCGGGCAACTACGAATCTGAAGAGGTCTGGAAGCGTGAATTGGCGACCAAGCAGGTGCGCTTGCAATGGGACCCAGACCACAATCCTTATGGTGCCAAAATCACTCGCCGGGCCATTCAGCTGGGGCTAAAAGGTGATATGCTGGAAAATTTTGGTAAGAGTCAGATTCGCTTGATTGAAGATGTAACCGACTTTGTGCAGCAGCAAAAGCAACATGTTGACGCCAAGGGTATTGAGCATCTGCTGGTTCCTCAAGAGCGAGTTTACTTACCAACTAACCCGGTGTTGTGCCAGAAAATCGGGCTTTCATCGACGCTTGCTTAATCACAAAGACCATGCGCTGGCATTGCCTCCAACACATGTCTGACGAAGGCCCCGGCCACGCTGCTGACTGGCTGGCTGCGCATGGCCATTCGCTCACATTTACTCACTTATTCGAGCCAAATCTAGTCTTTCCTGCTCCGGCTGAGTTCGACGGCCTGCTGATTTTGGGTGGAGCCATGAGCGTGCACGACGAAGAAAGCCTGCCGTGGCTACGGGAGGAAAAAGCATTCATCAGGGAAGCATTGCGGGCGGGCAAAATCACGCTGGCCATTTGTCTGGGCGCGCAGCTGGTGGCCGAGGCGCTAGGTGGCGAAGTGAAGCCTAACCACGAACCCGAAATCGGGTTCTGGACCGTGCGCTTTTCAGCCAAGTCGCTGGAGCATCCACTGTTGCAGGGGTGGCCGGAGAAGGCGGCTGTGCTGCACTGGCATCTGGATACCTTCACGGTGCCGCCCGGGGCCATGCGGGTGGGCATGTCGGCAGGGTGCGCCACGCAGGGCTTTGTGTGGGGCGACGGCGTGATTGGCCTGCAGTTTCACCCGGAGATGACCGTGCCCATGGTGGAGCAGCTCATGGCCTTCGAAGGGCACGAGCACGCCGAGGAACAGGAGTTCGTGCAAACGGCCGAGCAGATTCGGGCCAAGCTGAAATCGGTGTGGAAGGGGCGCAAGCTACTGGAGTCGTTGCTGGCGAATCTGGTGGCGCTGCACGAGGCAGAGCAACCGTAAGAACGGCGCCGGCGCCAAACCTTCGTTGGCTATACAACTACGACAGGCTGCTGCGCCTTACTTCTCCTCCAATAGAGCCGTGGCATTGAAGTAGTAATACGTCTTTTGCTGACGCTCCTCCCGCGAAAGAGATTGGAGAAACAGCCGAATGGATACATTTTTGTCGGCCGCGTGCAGAGCAAAATTGTTGGTTGGGAGTTCTATGGACTGCTCAGCATCGGAGCCGTGCACGCGGACCAGCGAGTCGGCGAGTGCCCCGACACCAAGGGTAAGCCGGGGTTGCCAGCGCCCATCGGCACGCAGTTGGTCGAGTAGCAGGTCGCGGCCGTGCCGCTGGGCGCGAAGCCGGAAATTGCCCGTGGTGGTGGCAACCTCGGCTACAATGTCCATGCTGGCGTCTACCGGATACCGTTGCTGTTGAACATCATCAAGCCAGTAGCGTCCTTCGCCCAAGGCATAGCCCTTGCGCTCGGTGTAGAATTCGGCGTGCTTTTCCGTTGCCACAAACTCTTGGGTTTGGTAACGTCCAACTTCTTGGATGCCAAATATGGCGAACAAACGTTCTGTTTCAGACATGCGACGCAGCCCTTCTGTTGGGTACTGCTGAGCAGCCGTGGGCTCCGTGATGGTGGCAGCAAACAACGGCTGTAGGGAGGCCACGGCGTCTCGCTGGCCAAAAAAATCGAAAATGGAGGAAATTCGTTTGCGGGCCTCGAATGGCAAGTTGGGGACGCGCTTGCCGGCGTCGTCGAGGCGGCCATTCTTCAGCAAATGGTACTGGTCGGCTAATTGACGCAGTTGGTTTAACTGGCTGCGCTGGGCCACGGCAAAAGCGCCCCACGGCCCGGCCGCCGACAGAAAGGCGACCAACGCCAAGGAAGTCGGCACCCACACAATGCCTTGCCCGCGCCGCACCAGAAAATAGATGGCCATGCCGAACAGCCACGCGGCCAGCACCAGCACAAAGTACCGTTCCTCGGTAATGCCGTAGTCCCGGACGCGGGTGCCAATGGCCACGGCCAGCAAGGCCAGCAGGGGAAACAAGGCCCGGTAGAACCACCGGGCGAAGGTGCGAATCCACGCATTCTCGGCGGAATGCCGAATGGGATGAATGAGGAGCAGTGCAAAAATACCCGCCACCGCCAAGGCCAGTATCAGCGTAGAAACCCAGCCCTTGGGCAACGTCCACAGCAGCACAATGCGGCCCATGTAGGCGTAGAGAATGCCCAGATAGAGCACCACCAGCGGCAGCAGCACGAACTGGGTGAAGAGCTTGAGCCCTTTCGGGTACGATTCGGTTGCCGCTTCCAACGCGGCAAAGTCTTCGGGCACGCCGGCCAGAAAAAACCAGGTGTTGAAGACGGTGCCCAGCACCACAAACAAGTCCGTGTAGATGTGCTCGTTCAGCTCAACGTCGAACAGGTTGGCGATGGCCAGCAGGGCCAGCGAGCAACCGACAAACAGCACGCCCGAGTACAACACGGCCGTGAGAATGCGCAGAAACAACGTCTCGTTGTAGCGCCAGAAGCCGGGCGTGTCGGCCCCGTGCCGCAGCTCGGCCAGATGGGGCGCCGCCGACACGGATAGGTGCAGCCCGACGCCCAATAGCACCAAACGCAGGCCCCACTCCAGGTTGCCCTCCGAAGGCACCAGCCAGTACCAGGTGCCCAGCAATGCCACGGCCCCGGCCTGCGCGCCCCAGCGCCACACAGCGGGCCACCGGTGCCGCTCCGCGAGCAAGGCCACGGTCAGCAGCAGCGTAAGTCCCAACCCGGCGGTTGAGAGCGCCGGGAAAAACCAGGATAGGGCTGATTTCTTCTCAAATTCGAGGTGGTTGTAGTAAATGCTGATGCCGCCGAGCACAAACCCGCACAACAGCGCAAGCGGAAAGCGCTGCCACACCCGTATGGCTCCGGTGGTGAGGCGCTGGAGGGAAGGTAACGTCATGACACGGCGGGACGGCGGTTAAAACCCTTTCGGCAACTCAATGCCCTTAATGGTCTTGTACAAGCTCAGGGCGTTCTGGTCGGTCATGCCGGCCACGAAGTCGGTGAGCAGCAGGATTTTCTCGTAAGCCGAAACGTGGGCTTGGTGGCCTTCGGCGCGGAACTGCTCGGGCAGCAGCAGGAGCAGTTTGCGGCTGCGGTGGCCCTGGCTTTCGTCAAAAATGGCGCAGAGAAAAGCGTCGAGCAAGCCACCCAGCACGTCGAAACCAGCGGCTTCGATTTCCAGCACCGGGCGGCTGCGGTAGAGCTGGTTGATGCTCAGGCGCTGCACTTCCTGCAAGTCAATCCAGCAGCTAAGCTCTTTGATGAGGGACTGGTCGTAGGTGCCGCGCAGGATGGCCGGCGCGTGCTGCCCAAACAGCGCGGCCAATTCCGCTACCAGCTTGCCGATGAGGCGGGCGCGGATGTAGCCCAGTTCTTCGCGCCAGTCGTGCCACTGCACGCTGCCCACGCGCCCGGCGGGGTCGTTGAGCATCTTTTTCAAGAGCGGCAGGCCGGTTTCGGGGGCAATGAGGCCCAGTTTCAGGCCGTCCTCAAAGTCGATGATGCGGTAGCACAGGTCGTCGGCGGCCTCGACCAGAAACGCCAGCGGGTGGCGGTGGTAGAAACCCGCGGCTGCGTCTTTGGGCAGCAAGCCCAGCTCGGTGGCCACGTGCTGGAAGCGGGCGCTTTCGGTCTGGAAATGCCCGTACTTCTTCTCGGAAGCCCCGCCGACCTTCGCGGCATCGGGTACGAGGCTGGGGCGCGGGTATTTGGTGAAGGCGCCCAGCGTGGCGTAGGTAAGGCCCAGGCCGGCGGTGCCGGTGCTGTGCGCGGCATAGGTGTGCGTGAGAATGCGAAAACCCGCCGCGTTGCCCTCAAAATGCTGCAAATCGGCTACTTCGGCCGCGGTGAGTTTGGCCATATACGGGGCCGCCGCGGCGCTGAGGAAGTAGCTGCTAATGGCGTCTTCGCCGGAATGCCCAAACGGCGGGTTGCCAATGTCGTGGGCCAGGCAGGCAGCGGCCACGATGTCGCCGCAGTCCTGGTCGAAATTGGGCAATTGCTGCGCCAAGTCGGTGTCGTTTTCCACCAGCTGGCGGGCAGCCAAGCGCCCCAATGAGCGGCCCACCACGGCCGTTTCGAGCGAGTGGGTGAGGCGGGTGTGCACGAAGTCGGTTTCGGGCAGGGGCATCACCTGGGTTTTGCGCTGCAGGCGCCGAAAGGCGGAGCTGAACACCACCCGGTCGTAGTCTTGCACAAAGGCCCCGCGGACGGGGGCGGCGCTGGGAGGCGGCAGTTGCTGGTCGGGAAAGCGGCGCTGCGAGAGCAGGCGCGGCCAGGACATGTTTGGCAATGGGTGAATGGGCGAAGGAGTGAATGGGTGAATGAGCGTAGGACTGGGAGCTAATGAGGCAGCAGCAAAACGGTGAATGGCAACTTATTCACCCATTCACTTCTTCGCCCATTCACCCATTGAGGCTATTGGGCCAGCAGCTTGTCCAGCAGCTGGAAGGGGTTGGCCTGGTTCAGGTTGAGTACGAAGCGGATGCGGTCGGTGAAGTCCTTACGGTTGGCGGGCAAGCCGTTTTGGTACTGCGAGCCGGCCACAGGCAAGTAGAGCTCGAAGAAGTCGTGCACGACGGGCACCACCACGCCGGCATCGTAGAACAGTCGCTGAGCCGGGCGGTCAGCGGCCAGCTGGCGCTCGGCCGTGGCCCCAAAGTCAGCAAAAATGCCCAGGGGCACCTTCGGCAGGTCGGCTTGCAGGTTGAGGGTGCTGAGCCATTTGCCGCTGGCCACGGGCACAAAGGCTTTGAAGGCGCCGTCGCGGTTATCGGTTTGGTGAACCTGAGCGGTGAGGGCGTCCGAAATCTGCTGGCGGTCGAGGAAGGCGGTTTGGCGGCGGTAGTCGGGGCTGCCGCTCAGGCCAAGCACGAAGATGGAATTGGTGGACTGGCTGAGGAAGCGCCCGCCAAAGAGCCGCACCGTGAGCCGCTTTTTTTCGGTGTAAAACCGCTGGTAGCGGGCCTGCGCCCGCAGAAGCAGGGCCTGTGAATTGCCAACGGTTTCGCGGTCGGGCTTGTCGTCGAACTGGTTGAGTTCGACCGCGGCGTTCCACTTGTGCAGCGCGTTGCCGCCGCGCACGCCGTACTCGCCCGTGATGATGCTGTTCACGCCCCGGTCCTGGTCGTCGATGGTGGTGAGGGCCACCTCGAACTGGTGTTGGGGCCGGTCGAAGGCCGAGTGGGGGAGGACGAAGGTGAGGCGGGGTTCCACTTTCACGTACCGCTCAAACCGTTGCAGCACCACCCCGGTCGTCACCCGCCGGCTGCCTTTCTCGGGCAGCACGTTCAGATTGAGGGAGGCGATGCCGTTCAGCTCGTTGCGGTTGAAGCTGTACATGGGCATGGCCAGGTATTGCAGCTTTTTGGTGGTGAGCAAGCTGTTGTAGAACGCGGCGCCCAGCATGAATTTGTCCGACGTATTGGCCCCCAGCACCGGCGCCCAGTTGAGCACCGCTCGGTCCCAGCGCTCTATGCTGGCCAGGGGCTTCACTTTCAGCGGCTCCCAGCGGCGGAAGTTGCCGTCGCCCAAGGCAAGGCGGTCGTCGCGGCGATTAAGCTGGGGCGTCACGTATTCAGCGTCCACCACGATGGCGGCCACGTTTTCGCGGCGGAAATCGAGCTGGCTTTCGGCGTCGTCTTCGGGGTCGCCAAAGGGCGGCGTCCAGAGCGTTTGCAGGACCTTGCCTTGCGCGTCGACCGTGGAAACCGGTACGGCCCACTGCACCGGCGAGTCGGTGCGGACCAGCACTTTCACCACGTCGCCAATCTGCTGGGTGGCAAAAATGTCGGCGTTGTACTGGCGGGTGCCGGTGAGCATTTCCCGGAAAAACCAGTCCAGCTTTTGCCCCGTGCTCTCCTCAAACACCGCTTCGAAGTCTTCGGGGTAGGGGTGCTTGAACTGCCACTTGGCGAAGTATGCCTGCATGGCCTGGTCGAATTTTTCCTGCCCCAGGTAGCCGGCCAGGTAGCGCAGCAGCGCCGCCGTCTTGAAGTACACGCTTATGCCATAGTTCCCCTGACCGAAAGCGGCCGAAGAGGGCCCCTGCACCGGCTGGTCGAGTCCGCGGCTGGCCATGGCTTGGTAGGGCGCTTGGTCAATGGCCGCCACCGGCAGGTTGTCGAGGCCGAGGGCGCGCTTCACCTTGGCCGGGGCTCTGGTCACGCTGGAGAAGCCCGCTTCCGACGCGGTGTCCCGCTCGTTCACGCGGTTTTCCACGTAGGAATTCACGCCCTCGTCCAGCCACGGAAAGTCGCGCTCGTTGCTGCCCAAAATGCCGTAAAACCAGTTGTGACCCACTTCGTGCACCACGGCCGCGGGCTGCGTCACGGTCACCATCGGGTACTCCATGCCGGAGCCGGCGCTCAAGGCGCCGTCTACGGCCGTGGCGGCGGAGTAGGGGTACTCGCCCACCCAGCGCGAATAGTACGTGAGGGCGGCGTTCACGTCCTGCAGCCCCTTCAGCCATTTCATGGGCTCCTTATTCGTGAACAGCACCCACGACGTGACGCTGCGGCCCGATGGTAGCGTGACGGCGCTTTTGAGCACGTTGTAGCGCTTATCGGCAAACCAAGCGAAGTCGTGCACGCGGTCCTGCTTGTAGCGCAGCGTTTTGGTGGTGGCATCCGAAGCCGGAAAAGCCATGCTGTTACCAAAGTCCTTGCTGGTTTTCTTCAGGGCCGTGGCGGCGGCCAGCGCGTCCAGGCGGGCGCGCTCGTCTGGGTTTTGCAGCTCGCCGGTGGCGCCCACCGTATAGTTGGTGGGTAGGGTAATGGTCACGTCGAAGGAGCCGAACTCCGAATAGAATTCGCCCTGGTCGAGGTAGGGCATGGGGTGCCAGCCGCGGCGGTCGTACACCGCCGGCTTGGGGTACCACTGCGTGATTTGGTAGCTCTGCCCCACGTGCCCAAGCCGGGAAAACGAGGCCGGAATTTTCACCCGAAACGGCGTGCTGATGGTGACGCTCGCATCGGGGGCCAGCTTTTGGGGGAGCAGCAGCTTGGCCACGTCCGGGTTGTTGGGGTCAAACTCCAGTTTGGCCGGCTGCCCGTTTACCTTGAAGTCGAGCCCGTCGATGAAGCCCCGGTCGGCCGCCTTGGCAAATTGGAATTTGCGCTTGCCGTTACGCAGCTGCTGCTTGGCAAATGCCGTGGAGTTGTCCCGGTAGGCATTGGGCCACAGGTGAAACCAAATGAACGTCAGCGCCGTGGGCGCGTGGTTGGTGTAGGTGAGCTCCTCGCGGCCCGTGAGCTGGTGGGCCTTGTCGTCGAGCGTGACGTCGATGGAGTAATTGACTTCTTGCTGGAAATAAGCCGCAGAAGTGGCGCGGGCGGGTTTGGTGGCCTGGGCCGAAGCCAGGCAGGGCAGCAGAGCCAGCAGCCCGCAGAGTAGGGGTTGACGCATACAACAGTTCGGGGCCGGGAGTAGAGCCGCACCCAGGAGGCGAAGCTACGCCGCAACCCGATACCGGGAAGCAGTTGTTACAGCAGTTTCGGGCCCGGCGGAAGGTAGCGCGGACTTTGTAGTCCGCGTCACCGCGCCGTTAAAGTCGTTCGGGTGTCCGCCGGGGACGCGGACTGCAGAATCCGCGCTACTTTCCACGGGGCCCGGCCGTAAAACTTAGCTCCTGCGTAGGCAACCGGGAACGCCGCGGCTCAGCAACAACGGTTACCAGTTATTCGGAAGCAGAAGTCCATTAGGCTTCTTCGTGCGAGCGGCCCAGCGCCCGCACGGTGCCGTAGCCAACCAGCAGGAACACGCCAAAAACCAGGGTCAGGCCCCAGGTGCCCGGGAAGCTGAACGGGTGAATAAGCCGGTTCACGATGTCGTAGAACAGGGTGAGCGGGTTGGCCAGCACGTCCCAAGAGTTGAAGCGCAGGTAGCGCCCCAGGTAAATGCCAAAGCTGCTCAGCAGCAGCGCCACCACCGCGAAAGCCCAGCCGGCGATGGGCCCCAAGCGTAGCTGCACCAGTCGCTGCATGTCGGCCAGGGAGGCATAGGCCAGCATCAGGCCGTTCCAAGCGCAGCTCAGTATCACGGCCAGGTCGTACCAGAGCGGCACCCCCGGCCGGGAGTCGAGGTGAAACAGGTCGGTGAGGATGTAAGGCGCGTTCGGGAAAAACAGCAGCCACGCCGCGCCCACCGGCACCAGGACCCGGGCGCGCAACGGCCCCCGGGCCGTGCCCAGCATGGTGCTGAGGGCAAAGGGAATCACGGCCAGGAACAGGTTCCAAATTAGGAACAGAAACGTGAACCGACCCGTCATTACCACCCGCCCCATTACCAGCACCATGCTGAGGGCCAGGGAAGCGGCCAGCACAAACACCAGCGTGAGCCGGGAACGAGAAAAGGGGAGGCTGACAAAAGAGGACTCTTGCATAAGACTAATATACGTGCGGGCTGACTAGCGGCATAGGCACCACCTACAGAAAGGACGCAGCGTTGTGCCTCAACGTTGTTTGCAAGCCTGTCGTGTGCGGACTCGAGTTAATTGGCGGGGAATGACACGAGCGTCAAAGCCACGCTACTCATCCGCTCTCCCATCAGTCGCCGCCGGCAGCGTAGCGCAGCTGGGCCTGGGTTTGGGCGTATTTGGCTTGCAGCTCGGCCAGCTTTTGCCGGGCGCCCAGCAGGCTGGCTTCGCGCGAGTTGATAAAAAACACGGTGCTTTCGCCGGCATCAAACCGAACCTGCTCGCCGTCGCGCAGGCGCTGGTAGTTGACGGTGGCTTGCTGCTGCAGCCGCAGCTGGTCGAGCAGGGCCTGCCAGTCGTTGGCAGCGGCTTGCACGGCATTGGCCACCTGGCGCTGGTCGTTGCTGAACTGGTAGCTGGCGTCGCGCAGCTTGAGCTGCACCAGCTGGCGCTTGGCCCGCTCCGTGCGCAGCAGCAGGGGCTGGGCAAAGCTCACCCCGAGCTTGTAGTTGTTGCTGGAATACCCGCCCACGAACGGCTGCGGACGGCCCTCCAGCCCAAACGGCGTGCCGGGCAGCAGCAGGTTATAATCAACGCTGAGCTTGGGCAGCAGCTTGTTCAGCGCCAGGCGATTCTCCAGGCCCAGCTGCACCTGCTTGGCGCGGGTTTTGGCCAGGTCGGGGTGGCGCTCCTGGGCCTGGGCCGTAAGGGCGGCCAAGGAGTCGGGCCGGAGCGCGCGCCAGGCCGGGGCCGGCGGCAAGGCCTGGGGCTGGGCCGTGGGCGGCAGCTCTCGGGGGCGCCCGTCGGCGTCCCAGAGGTAGCTGGAAGCCACCAGGGCAGCATTTTGCCACTGCACCCGCGCGGCCACGCGCTGCGCCTGGCGGTTTTGGAATTCCGTCAGGGCTTCCACCGAGTCGATGGCGGCCAGGTCGCCGGCCAGCACGCGCTGGCGCGTGGCAGCAAAGCGAGTGCCGGCCACTTGCTCGTTGGCCGCGAGCAGGCGCAGGCGCTGGGTAGCCAGGGCCCACTCCCAGTAGTCCTTGCTGGCGCTCAGGCGCAGCTTGTTGCGTATGGCGCGGCGTTCGGCTTCGGCCAGGTTGGTGAGGGCCTGGGCCACGCGCAGGGTCGTGCGGCGCTCGTCAATAAGCAGGCCCTGGCTCAGGGGCACGCTCAGGCCCACGTAGCTGAGGCCACCGGCCGCGGTGTACTCCTGCGGGTTTACGTAGGGGCCCACGCCGCGGTCCCAGCCGGCTTTCACGTCAACGCCAAACCAGGTGGGAATGCGCAAGGCGGTTTCCCAGTCGTGGTAGTAGTCCTTGCCTTTCAAGGCCTTGCCGTAGTACTTGGCCGACACGTTGGGGTCGAAGGCGCCGCGCGCCTGCCGGATTTCCTGCTGCGCCCGCTCGGTGTTGAGGGCTGCCTGTTTGGCAATGGGGTGAAACTGGTCGAGCAGGCTCAGGAACTCGGCGTGGGTGATGACGACCGAATCGGCGGGTGGCGCGGACTGGGCCGGTACCACCCGCGGCAGCAGGAGCAGTAGCAACGCCGCCAGCAGGCGGCCCGCCCGAACGTGCTTATTCTTCGGTTGCATTGTCAGCTTTTTTATCCGTCTTGTCCGCTTTCCCCCCCGCATAGGCTGGTGCGGTGCCCACGTAGTTGGGCGGGAAGCCGTTGATTTGCCGCCACAGCTCGTACCACACCGGCACGTCGTCGAGCAAGGCCCAGCCGTACACGCCCGAACCCACCCGCAGGGGCGCCGGCCAGGTCTCGGTTCCCGGCTCGTGCGTCACCAGAATGCGGTATTGGCCCTGCGAGTCGATGTTGTCGATGACCTGCACCACGCCGCCGAACGTGCCGAAGCTGCTGCCCGGCCAGCCCGTGAACACCAGCGCCGGCCAGCCGTCGAACTGCAGCCGCACCCGGCGGCCCACCCGCAGCAGCGGCACGTCCATGGGCTTCACGTAGAGCTCGGCGGCCAGGCGTGGGTTCGACGGCATCAGCGTCACCAAGTCTTCGCCTTCCTTCACAATCTCGCCCTGGCCTTCCTTCAGGGCCCGCACCACGTAGCCCGTTTGGGGCGCCGTGATGAAGTAGTAGCCGGCCCGGATGCTGAGGTTGGCCAGTTCGTTGCGCATTTTGGCAATTTGGCCTTCCGTGTCGAACTGGTAGCCCGTGGCCGAGCGGCGGTCGCTCTCGCTTTTGGCCAGCTTGTCGGCGTATTCGGCGTCCAATGACTGCAGCTCAATGCGGGCACTGAGCGAGTCCTGCCGCGAGGCGGCCAGCTTGTTCTGCACGGCCTGCAGCTTGGCGGCGCTTTCCTGGAATTTCAGGCGGCGCTGTTCTAGTTCCGTCAGGCTTTTCAGGCCTTGCTTGTACAGGTATTCCTGGCGTTCCTGCTGGCGCTCGGCAATGGCAAAGTCGGCACGGGCGGCCACCAGCTCGGCCCGGTCGGAGCGCACTTTCAGGTCGGCCTGGCGCACCTTGTTGCGGGCTTTGGCCAGGCTCGCGTCCAGGCCCAGGCGCAGGGCCACCTGCTGCGAGCCCAGCGCTTGGGTTTTGGCGGCGTTCTCGCGCAAGCCGGAAATCTTGGCTTCCAGCTGCTCGCGGGTGCGGGCAATCAGCTCGGGGTCGAAATACTTCTCTTTGATTTCAACGATTTCGGCCAGCGTGTCGCCTTTTTGCACCAGCTGGCCTTCCTGCACCCGCCAGGTTTTGATGCGGCCGCCAATGGTGCTGGGCACGGTTTGGGGCCGGTCTTGGGGCCGCAGCGTGGTCAGTTTGCCCGTCGAGCGGATGTTCTGCGTCCAGGGCAGGAAGCCGGCCAGCAGCACCAGCAGGCCCAGGCCCCCCGCCCACTGGGCCAGGGTGCGCCCCGCCTGGGGCGTGCGCGTCCGCAGGAAAGCGGTGAAGCGGCCCGCTTCCGGATGGGTTTCGGGATTTGGAAATTCAGCAAAGGGCATGGCGAAGAAGAGAGGTGCGAGGCTAGGCCTCGCCGGGTAACAGGGTGGTGGAAGTAAGCAACTGAGACAATGTGCGCAGGCCGGTGCGTGGGGCACACCCCAACTACACCGTCCCGAGCAGAACCCGCAATTCGGGCGTTTGGCTCACCTCGGCCCAGGGGCCGTCGGCTACTATGCGGCCTTCGGCCAGCACGGCCACGCGGGACAGCAAGGCCAGCAGCTCGGGCTGGGTGGTGCCCAGTATCACGGTCCAGGGCAGGCCGGGGGCCAGCAGGCCGGTCAGCACCCGCACCCGTTCGGCCAGCGAGGCGGCGGGCAGCAGGTGGTCGAGCAGCAGCAGCCGCGGCCGGCCCACCAAGGCCCGGGCGAGCAGGATTTTATGGGTGGTGCCGGCCCCCATGGGGTGCCCGGGGCCGACCAATGTTTGCAGGCCCGAGCGGCGCGCGTACAGGTGCTCGCGCAGGCCCGCCAGTTCCACGGCCCAGGCCGCGTCGGCAGCCGTGAGCTGGGGCTGATTGAGGGTGATGTTTTCGAGCACCGTGCCCGAGAACAAGTGCTGGTGGGCCAGGTTGTCGCCCACGGCGGCGGCCAGGGCGTCGGGGCTGAGGTCGGGCAGCGCCAGGCCCTGGTAGGCCACCTCGCCCGTGTAGCCATCGAGCAAGCCGGCCAGCAGGCGCAGCAGGGTGGTTTTGCCCGCGCCGTCGGCCCCGGCCAGGGCCAGGTGCTCGTGAGGCTTCAGCTCCAGGGTGATTCCCTGCAGGATGGGACGCGGCGAGTTGGGGTAGGCGTACGTCAGGCCGCGCAGCTCCACCGCCATGCCCGGGGTGGCTCCGGCTTTCGCCGCCGGCAGCTCTGCCTTGCCCGCCGCCGGAGCGTAAGCTTCCAAGTCCAGCACGTGGCCGATTTTGTCGATTGAAGTCAGGGCATCGTACACCACGTCGAGCTTCAGAATTACCTTTTCCACGGCGTTGATGGTGAGGATGATGACGATTTCGGCGGCCACGAACTGACCGATGTTTATTTGTTTCGAAATCAACAGCCAGCAGCCAATGCCCAGCAGCGCGGCCGTGACCAAGGTTTTGAAAGCCACGAAGCCCCAGGTTTGGGTGAGCAGCACCCGGAAGTGGGCCGCGCGGGCCCCGAGGTAGCCGTTCAGCAGGTCGTCGGTGCGGTCGAGGGCCAGGCCCTGCCGGGCCGGCAGGCGGAAGCTGCCCACGGTGCGGGCCACGTCTTCCAGCCAGGCCACCACGCGGTACTTATACTGGCTTTCCCGGATGCTGGTGGTCAGCCCTTTGGGCCCCGTGGCGGCAATGAGTCCGTACAACCCCAGCACCAGCACCAGCCCAAACGCAATGAAAATGGGGTGGTAAAAAGAGAGCAGCACCAGCCCGAACAGGATTTGCAGCGCCGCGGCCGAAAACTCGATGAGCAGCGTGGCCAGGCCCTTTTGCAGCGTGGGCACGTCGAGCAGGCGGTTCATCAGCTCGGGCAGGTACTCACCTTCTAATGTCTCGGCCCGCACCTTGGGCAGGCGCACGGCAAAGTCCAGGGTGATGCGGGCCATGAGCCGCTGCTGGATGTACTCGACCAACGACACCTGCATGATTTGCAGGGCGCCCACCAGCAGCGTGCCCAACACAATCAGGCCAATGAGCACCACCAGCGAGGTGCTGACGGCGCCGCTGCTCACAAAACCAATCACCGACTGCACCCCCAGCGGCAAGCTCAGGCTGATGATGCCGGCCAGGGCCGCGTACACGTAGAGGTAGGTGATGTCGGTGCGCTCGGCGGCCAGCAGGCGGAACAGCCGCTGAACGGGGGAAAGCGAATTAGCAGAAGCCATGAGAAAGTCTGTGTGAGTGCGTTAGGCGAGGGCCGCCAGGGCCAGGTGTTCGAGAAAAGCGGCCACGTTGCCGCTGCCATCCGAAAGCGAGGGCAGGTGCTGGGCAAAAAACAGCTGCTTGCGCGCCGACTCCAGCAGCGTGCTCACCAGCGCCTTCGGGTAGGGGTAGTGGGGGTTGATTTCCAGCACCAGCGCCACCAGCTCGGCCGCCAGCAGCTTGTATTCCTGAAACAGCCCCGCCTGATTGTCGGCGTCGACCTCTTTGGTCAGGAAGGCTTTGCTGGCCTCGGCCATCACAATGCGGTAGAGGGCGGCTTCGTCCAGGCCGGCTGTGGCGGGGTCGTCGAGGTGGGCCCGGCACAACACCCCGAGCGCCAGGCGCAGGCGCTGGATGGGGTCGGGCACGTTGTGGGTGTGAAACCGCAGCTGAAACCGCAGCCACGTCCAGTGCCAGCTCACCAGGTACACCAGCAGCCGGTGCTTGTTTTCGAAGTACCGGTAGATGCTGGCTTCGGTGGAGGCCAGCACCGCGGCCAGCTTTTTGAACGTGAATTGCTCGAAGCCTACCTCGTCGATGAGGCGCACGCTTTCGGCCAGGATGCGGTGGCCCAGCTCCGTGCCCTGAGGGTCGCGCAAATACAAGTGGCCGTTGAGGGTGGGCCGTATGGTCTGGTTCATGGCATTGCCAGGTGAGAAACTACCGAATTCTGGTGCAAAATTCATGCACCACTATTTACCATGAAAGCATTACTATCATTTTTAATAGCCTTTTAATTTTCTGCTGTCCCTCGCTTAGCTTCCTCGGCCGCCGGGAAGTGGGCCCCCGCTATTTGTGGCTAATTTTGCTGCGCTTTCCACGGAGGCAAGCGCATTTATTGGTTCGATGACGTTTTTTTCTATGGGGCGGCAGCCGCTTGGGTGGCTAGTGGCCGGCCTGCTGCTGACCAGCCCCGCCCTGGCCCAAACGCCCGCCAAGCCTCGCCCGGCAACCCCGGCGTCAACCAAGGCCCGCCCCGCTGCTGCGACGACGCCTGCTGCCGACGCCGCGGCCCGCTACCGCACCGGCAAAACGCAGCTCGACCAGGGCAACTACGCCGCCGCCCTGCAGCAATTGGCACCGCTGGCCCAGCCCAGCGCGCGCTTTGCCCGCGGCGCCGACGCCGCCTACCTCAGCGCCGTGGCCGCCGCCCGCCTGAAGGAGTGGGCCGAGGCCGAGCAGCTGCTCAACCTGCTGCGCACCGAATACCCCACCTATCCCAACCTGCCCGACGCCTTGTTTTTGCAAGGCCAGGTTTCCTTCGAGCAGGAGGACTACGACACCGCCCTCAAAACGCTCGATGCCATTCCCCAGGGCCGGCTGACGCCCGAGCGCGAGGCTATGAAAACCACCTACCTGGCCCGCGTGCGTGACCGCGGCACCTGGCAGCGCCTGCTGCGCCGCTACCCCGACGACGCCCTCATTGGGCGGGCGTACGCCGAACACCTCGTGTTCGGCGGCGCCTACGCCGACGCCGACCGGCCGCAGCTGGACGAGTTGGTAAAAAAATTCAACCTCGACCGCGCCCGCTACACGCCCCGGCCCCGCGCGGCCAAGAAAAGCAGCTACAGCGTGGCCGTGCTGCTTCCTTTTGAGCTGAACGACCCCAGCTGGCAAACCGTCCGTAAAAACCAGTTTGTGACGGACCTCTACGCCGGGCTGCGCCTGGCCCAAGACAGCCTGCAGCGCGCCGGCCGCCCCCTGCAAATCTTCGCCTACGACACCGGCGCCGACACCCTGACCCTGAAGCAAGTGCTGGCCCTGCCCGAGCTGGCGGGCATGGATTTGCTTATCGGCCCGGTCTATAAGTCGGGCGCGCGCTTGCTGGCCCGCTACGCCCGCGAGCACCAGATTGTGTGCGTCAATCCACTGTCGCAGGACGCTGATTTGGTGCTGGATAATCCCTGGCATTACCTCTACGGCCCCAGCTCGGCCACGCAGGGCCGGGTGGCGGCCCAGTTCGCGCTCAGTGCCTTTGGCGCGGGGCGGCCGGGCTTGCTCCTGCACGAAGACGCCAAGGACCCCACCGCCTTTGCCAATGCTTACAAAGCCGCCTACGAAGCCCAGGGCGGGAAAATGGAAGTGCTGCGGCGCTTCAATCCCGACGTGGTCGAAAGCATGACCGCCGCCTTTACCGGCCTCAACCTGACCACTGCCAGCCACCTAGTGGTGGTGTCCGACAACCGCACCGTGGGCCCCCAGGCCCTTAAGGTGTGGCGCCAGCAGCCCACGGCCACGCGCCCGCCGCTGCTCGCCCCCGGCTCCTGGCTCGACAACCCGCGCCTCGATATTTCGCAGCTCAACGCCCCCGGGCAATACTTCGTGCAGCCCAAGTACTACGACGAGTATTCGCCTGGCTATCGGCGCTTCCGCCAGCTCTATTTGCAGGCGCAGCGGCTGCCGCCCTCCATTTACGCCAACCAAGGCTTCGAAATGCTGTTGTACTTCGGCACCGCACTCTTTCAGTTTGGGCCGGGTTTTCAAGCCGGGCTGGCGGGCACGCCGCCGCTGCCGGGGGCAATTTTCGAAGGCCAGAGCTACGCTGGCGGCGCCCACGACAACCAAGTGGTGCCCATCGTCAAGCTCAACAACTTGGAAGTACAGGTGGTGCGCTAACCGCCCGCTGGCTTCCTTCCACCTCATTCGTTTATTTCCATGCTCAACCTTAGCACTACGCTCGACCTCAGCACTTCCGCCGCGCTGTTTGAACGGGCCAAAAACCTCATTCCGGGCGGTGTTAATTCGCCGGTACGCGCCTTCCGTTCGGTGGGCGGCTCGCCGGTGTTCATGCAGAGCGCCAACGGCGCCTGGCTCACCGACGTCGACGGCAACCGCTACGTTGACTTCATCAATTCCTGGGGCCCGATGATACTGGGCCACGCGCCGCAGGTCGTGCTCGATGCCGTGGCCCGGGCCCTGCCGCACTCGCTCAGCTTTGGCACTCCCACGACCCGGGAAGTCGAAATGGCCGAGCTGATTCAAAAAATGGTGCCCAGCATCGAGAAAGTGCGCTTGGTGAACTCCGGCACTGAGGCGTGCATGTCGGCCATCCGGGCCGCGCGCGGCTACACCGGACGCTCCAAATTCATCAAGTTTGAGGGCTGCTACCACGGCCACGGCGACGCCTTCCTGATTGCGGCCGGCAGCGGCGCCCTCACGGCCGGCGAGCCCGACTCGGCCGGCGTGACGCGCGGCGTAGCGCAGGACACCCTCACCGCGCCCTACAACGACGTGCCCGCCGTTGAGGCGCTCATCGCCGCCAATCCCGGCGAGATAGCGGCCCTCATCCTGGAGCCGGTGGTCGGCAACATGGGCCTGGTGGCGCCCGCCGAAGGCTTCCTCCCGGCCCTGCGCGACCTGTGCACCGAGCACGGCATCGTCCTCATTTTTGACGAGGTAATGACGGGCTTCCGCCTGGCGCAGGGCGGCGCGCAAGAACTGTATGGCATTCGGCCCGACCTTACCACCCTGGGCAAAATCATCGGGGGCGGCTTGCCCGTGGGCGCCTACGGCGGCCGCGAAGACATCATGAACTGCGTGGCCCCCGCCGGCAAGGTGTACCAGGCCGGCACGCTCTCCGGCAACCCCATGGCCACCGCCGCGGGCATGGCCCAGTTGGGCTACCTACACGAGCACCCCGAAGTCTACACCTCCCTCGAACACAGCACCGCCCGCCTGGCCGACGGCACCCGCCAGATTGCCGCCGAGCTGGGCCTGAACTACACCGTGAACCGGGTAGGCTCTATGTATAGCCTGTTTTTCACCGACCGGCCGGTGAACAACCTGGACGACGCCAAGCACTGCGACACGGCCGCTTTCGGCCGCTACTTCCACGCCATGCTGAACCGCGGCATCTACCTGGCGCCTTCGCAGTTTGAGGCCCTGTTCATTTCGACGGCCATCACCGACGAGCTGGTGGACGTGTACCTGCGGGCCTGCCGCGAGTCGTTGCTGGAAGCCCACGGCCTGTAACGCTAGCCGGCGTGGCGTTACAGGAAAAACTTATTTTGCCCTTGCGAAACCTTGCGCGGCCCTAATCTGCGACCTTTGCCCAATGTTGAGATTCCGCCTGTTAACTTTTTTTCTCCTGCTCACCGCGTGGGCGCACGCCCAAACGCCGGCACAGGCCAACAAGCGCTTGTTCGACAAGACCATCGACGAGTTGAACTTCCGGACGATGGAAACCGTGTACGACAAGTCGTTCACGCGGGGCAAGTTTCCGCTCACGTTGCGCACCGCCGCCGCCCGCCGCGAGTTCGACGGCTTTGGCACCAATGCCGCGCTCAAGCAGCTGTTCATGAACTACAACGGCGTTGCCGAGCGCTACAAAAACCGCTTCGGCAACGGCCCCATGACGCTGGCGGAATTCGAGAAGCAGCTGAAATCGGTGCTGGTGGACCGCAACTTTGAGTTCTTCATTCACAACCTGCCCCGCGATGAGCGGGTGGCCCTCATCCGGGCCGAGCAGCGGCTCATTCAGCAGGCCACAGCCCAGTTCAACGACTCGGGCGCGCCCGAAGACGTGGCGGCCGTGCCGCCCGCCGATGCCGACGCCCAGCCCGAGCAACCCGTGACGGCGCCCCTCACCACCCACGACAACGACGGCGCCGAAGCCGCCTCCACCGCCGACGACCAGCCGCTGACTTCCGCGCCCGCGGGCCCGCCCTCGCGCCGCGACTGGTTCGATTACCTCACTTTCTTCATGAGCCTGGGCAGCTTTCTGCTCCTGTTGTACATGGCCACCAGCGTGTTGCCCACGCTCAACCGCCGCGTCAACAACCTGGCCGCCGACCCGGAGCCCGAGCCCGAACCCCGCAGCTTCAGCAGTCGCCTGCGGCCCACGCGCTCGGAAGGCCTACGCGAAGACCGGTACGACGAGGAAGAAGAGGACGATGATGCCCCCGGCACGAGGCGCCGCCACGACGACGATTAACCGCGGAAGCACTTCTTTTTGCTTCCGCCACCCATTCAGCAGTTTCCCTTACATGATTCTTACCGACCAGCAAATCCTCGCGGAAATCGAAAAAGGCACCATCGTCATTCAGCCCTACGACCGCAGCTGCCTGGGTACCAATTCCTACGACGTGCACCTCGGCCCGTACCTGGCCACCTACCGCGACGCCGTGCTGGATGCCCGCAAGCACAACGAAATCGACACCTTTGAGATACCCGAGGACGAAGGGTTCGTCTTGCAGCCCGGCACGCTCTACCTGGGCGTGACGCAGGAATACACCGAGACGCACGCCACCGTGCCGTTCCTGGAAGGCAAGAGCAGCGTGGGCCGGCTCGGCATCGACATTCACGCCACGGCGGGCAAGGGCGACGTGGGCTTTTGCAACCATTGGACGCTGGAAATCAGCGTGTCTATGCCCGTGCGCGTTTACCGCAACATGCCCATCGGTCAGCTCATTTACTTTAAGGTGCAAGGCGACGTCAACACCTTTTACAACCGCAAGCTGAACGCCAAATACAACGACCGCACCGACCGGCCCGTGGAGTCGATGATGTGGAAGAACAACTGGTAGGGGTAGGGAGGAGCTAATATCCTCGTGCAATTCCGAACCGGAAGCGTCGTTTGCTCGTTTAATTGGGTACCTGAGCCGGTTACGCTGGCCCGGTCCTTGCGTAAGTGTGTACCAAACTACTACGACCATGACGACGAAAACAGCTTTTGCTTCTCTGGTGCTGGCCCTGTGGGCTAGTGCCGCTTCCGCCCAGCAGGCACCCCGGGCCTCGAACGTGCAATTGCGTGACAAAACCCAGTCGTCGCCGCGCCTCAACCCCGTGGAAGCCCGCGCCGACCGCCTGAGCAACCAGATGGTGCGCGACCTGCGCCTGAACAACTACCAGTCGGAAAAGCTCCGCGCCATCAACGCCGAGAAAATAGCCAAGATGGCCGAAATTGAGCGGCGCAACGCCGGCAACCAAGCCCTGATTGACCAGGAGTGCAACGGCGTGTGCAAGGAGCGCGACCGGGAGCTGCAGGCCGTGCTCAGCAACGACCAGTATAGCAGCTACTTCGGCTCGCGCGCCACCTACTACAAGTACGACAAAGACTACGCCGCTCAGTCGGCTAGCATCTTGCTGACCAACTCGGTGCAGAACCCCGCACCGGCGCGGGCCAACGGCGCGACCATCGCGCCGGCCAAGCCCAAGCCCGCCAATCAGCCCGCTGGCAACCTGGGCCGAAACGCCCGCTAGCTAACTTAGAATCAACAAAAAAGCCCGATGCTGTCAGCATCGGGCTTTTTTTATTTGGGAACTCTCAGCGGTTAGCCGTTTTGCTCCTGCTTGTCGAGGTATTCTGACAGCTCTTTGCAAAGGGCCCGCATCTTGGCCGCCATTTCCTTGTCGTCGGTGGCCGTGACGATGTTTTCGGCCATCGAACCAATGTTGTCCACGCAGAATCGCTTCATCTCGTCCACGGGCATGTCCTTGGTCCAGAGGTCAATTTTCATCGTGCCCACTTGCTCCCGGTCCCACAGGGCAATGTTGATGGCCTTGGCAAAGTGAATGTCCGGCCCCGCATCGGTAGCCGACCAGCTGATGGCCTCGGGCACTTTGTTCTCGTCGAGCGCAATGCTGAAGCGGATTTCTGATTTTTTCATGATTAATAAAAATGTGTCATCCTGAGCGTAGCGAAGGACCTTATCAAGTCAGAACGGCTATCGTTCGGCGGTGACAAGGTCCTTCGCTGCGCTCAGGATGACAGTTTTAAGGGCAAAAAATTAAACGTAGTTGTTTAGCATTACTGGCATCACCAGCATCAGGATGCTTTCGTTTTCATCCGGCGTGGTAGGCATGAGCAGGCCGGCGCGGTTGGGCGTGCTCAGCTCCAGGGTGATTTCCTCGGAGTCGATGTTCGAGAGCATTTCCAGCAAGAAGCGGGCATTGAAGCCAATTTCCATGTCCTCGCCGTCGTACTGGCAGGTCAGCGTTTCCTTGGCTTCGTTGCTGAAGTCCAGGTCCTCGGCCGATACCACCAGCTCGGAGCCGGCCAGGCGCAGGCGCACTTGGTGGGTGGTTTTGTTGGAGTAGATGCTGATGCGGCGCACCGAATTTAGCAGCTCGGCGCGGTTGATGATGAGCTTATTGGGGTTGCTCACCGGAATCACGTTTTCGTAGTCCGGGTAGCGCTCGTCAATCAGGCGGCACACGAGGCGCATCTGGTTGAAGGAGAAGAAAGCGTTGCTCTGGTTGAATTCCATCTTAACCGGCGTGGCCTCCGAGGGCAGCGTGCCCTTCAGCAGGTTGAAAGCTTTGCGCGGGATGATGAGGTTGGCAGTTTGACCAGGGCCTACGTCCTGGCGGCGGTAGCGGAGCAAGCGGTGGCCATCGGTGGCCACAAAAGTCACTTGCGAGTCAGCCAGCTGCACCAGAATGCCAGTCATGGCGGGGCGCAGCTCGTCGGTGCTCACCGCGAAGATGGTTTTATTAATGGCGCGGGCCAGCGACGACGACGGCATTTCAATTGGGGCCGAGCCCTTCACCACCGGCACGCGGGGGAAGTCGGCGGCGTTCTCACCGGCCAGCTTGTAGCGCCCGTTGGCCGAGCTGATTTCAATGGTGTAGGTCTCCTCGTCCAACGTGAAAGTCACGGGCTGGTCGGGCAGGTTTTTCAGGGTATCGAGCAGAATGCGGGCCGGCGCGGCGATGCGGCCGGTGTCGCGGGCCTCCACGGGTAGCTCGGTAATCATGCTGGTCTCCAGGTCGGAGGCCGTAATGGTGAGCTTACCGGCCTCAATCTCAAAGAGAAAGTTCTCCAGAATGGGCACCACGGGGTTGTTCGTAACCACGCCGTTGATGCTTTGCAGCTGCTTAAGCAGCGCGGAGGATGATACGATGAATTTCATGGTGCAAGGCTGGGGCTTGGAATAAGGGAGGACAAAGATAGGGGGTGGGGTTGGGCTTTGGAAAGAGCATTTTTGCTGGCTTCGTGCATTCGTTGAACCAACCTATTCGTGGCGGGCGTATCTTGCTTTACATACCATTGCTATTACGCCATGACCCAGGAAGCTGCCATCGAAACTATTAAAGCCCTCCCGCGCAATTTTGAGTTGAATGAGCTGGTGGAGCGTTTGATTCTGCTGGAGGAGCTTGAAAATCGCCGTAAGCAGGGCGAGAACGGTGAAACGGTATCCTTTGAGGACATGAAGCGCGAGGTGAGCTCATGGCGAAAATAACGTTTGTCAACGGTGCTCGCGACGACCTGCACCAGTTGCACGAATATCTTTCGCAAAACTCCCCGGCATACGCGAATCGGCTGCTTGACAAAATCATCAGCCGGGTTGATGTCTTGCACAACTTCCCGCAATCTGGCCGCAAGTTGCCTGAAGCTCCGAATGACGAGTCGTTGCGAGAATTACTTGAAGGCAACTATCGAATCATCTACGAATTGCTGTCTGACGACCGGATTCTGATTTTGAAGATTCATCATACTGCGCGGCCGTTGAAATTGTAACTGTTCGCAAAACAATTTTCAGAGAATCGCAGAACCCAAGAATGCTCTGTAACTCGCCTAACGGCCCATTTGGGCATCAGTAAGGGCATAGAAGCCAGGATGCACCCTAGCGCCTAGGTGCTGGCGGAGCGTTAGCTGTTCAGCCAATGGAATAACGGCGCGACTACTATCAGCCCGAGCACCAACGCTATTCCAACAGCCGCCACAGTATTGAGCACTACCTCGCTGCCCACGTTTGCATAGCTATTTTCGTATTCTTTGGCGAGTGTTTCTTTCACCCGCACCCGGCTCCGGTATCGCAACCACAAATAGGTAAAGCCTATCGGAATGAATAGCTAATTTGCAAACAGCTCCTCAACGATACCGGCGAAAAATTCTTCCATTTTGCTGCGCGTAGCCTTGCTGGTTTTGTACCAATATTCATCCTCTACGCCCCAAACCCCGCGTAGCGCCGCTTGCGCCGCCACGCCCGCACGGCCCCGAACAGGCCCAGCAGCGCCAGCGGTGCCCCGATGTTGAGCAGCTGCCAGCGGCGGCGCTCCTCGGCCAGCTTCACTTTATCCAAGGGGCGCAGGGTGATTTGCTTGCCGCGCACGGCAATGAGGCCGGTTTCGTCGAGCAGGTAATCGGTCGCGTTCAGCACCAGCTCGCGGTTGGCGAATTCGGTGTTGGCGAGGCGGTCGAAACCCAGGCGGTATGGGTTGCCGGTTTTGGGGTCGATTTCGGAGCGAATGAAGTCGCCATCGGCCACGACCAGAACTTTGCTCGGTTTGGCGTTGGCCGGCTTTTCGGGCTGGAACTGCAGGGTGCCAGGCCGGGCGCGGTTGGCGAAGAGCGAGGTGAACTGCCCTTCCAGCAGATAGGCCACCGGCTGGAAGCCCTTTTGGTAAAGCTTCGGATTGGGTTCCAGGCGGGCGTCGTTGAAGTTGATGGGCACCGGGGCCGGCAGGGTTCGCGTGTAGCGCGAGGTTGACATCAGCGGCGTTTTGCGGATGCCGGTGGCCTTTACCGTGTCCAAGTTGCCCACGAATTTCAGGTACACCGCGTCGAGGTTGCGGGTGATGGGGTGGGGGCTGAACTTGTTGATGAGCGGGTAGAGCTGCCAGGGCATGGGCTCAATTTTGGGCTTGTTGCCATCCATGCCGGTCACGAGCGGGATTTGGCCGCTATTGAGGTCGAGGAGCAGGTTCTGGTTCAGGCGCAGCCCGTATTTGAAGAACAGGTCGTCGAGGTTGAGGTTGTAGGGCGTGGCAAGGGCTACGCCGTTGCGGCTCACGCTGTCCAAGTCTACGCGCAGGGCATCCACGAAGAAGAGCGCCCGGCCTCCTTGCGTGATGAACTGGTCGAGCTTGAATTTTTCGTCCTCGGTGTAAGGCTTTTTGGGCTGGGCCACCACCACGGCGTCGAGGGCACGGAGGTCTTTTACCTTGCTCAGCGTCACCCGGAAAACGTCGTATTGCTGCTGCCAGGAGCCGAGCATGTCGCCGGCTTGTACGTTGGTCAGCTCGCCGTGGCCTTCAATCACGCCAATGCGTTTGCGCAGGCTAGGCGTAAGGGTGCGAATGGTGCTGGCCAATTCATACTCCAATCCCTCAATGCTTTGGTTGAGGCGCACGTCGGCGGGAGCGGCTTGGTTGCCGCGCAGCAGCAGCACATTACGGTCTTGCCCGCCCACGCTCACCACGGCGTAGGGAAAGATGATTTTCTCGACGCGCTTGCCGTTCTCGGTGGCGCCGAGGTTGGTCGGCTTCAACCCTTTTTTGAAGAGCGAAGCGTAGAAAGCGTTGCGGGCTGCTTCGGTGCTGGCCGCGCTGGGGTCGATGAAAATGTAGTTGAGGTTGGCGCCGCCGTACACCTGAAACTCATTCAGGGTTTCGCGCACGCCCTGCTCGAGGCGGCGGAAAGCGGGCGGGAAGTCACCGGTGAGGTATACGGTAATGGTGACCGGCTGCTTCAGGTCGCGCAACAGCGTTTTCGTGGCCGGCGACATGGTATAACGCTTCTCCTCCGTCAAGTCCAGGCGGAAGAAAAGCCGTTGCGCAACGAAGTTGAGCAGAAGCAGGCCAATGATAACGCCTGCAAACACCACTAAATCATGCCGTTTCCGTGAGGCAGGAACCGGCGCTACAACTTGCGAATCAGTTATCGTATTTTCCATTACCAGTTCCGGCTCCGAAGTACAAGCCGGGTAGCTGCCAAGGCCAGCAACACCACGCTAAAGAAATAAATCAAGTCCCGCGAGTCAATCAGGCCCTTGCTGAGGTCGCGGTAGTGTGCCGCAATGCCCAGTTGGCTCGCGTAATAAGCCGCGCTGCCCTCCAGCACCGAAGCCAGGGAGTCGAAGCCTGAATAAATCAAGAAACACCCGACCACCGCGACCAGAAAGGCAATAATCTGGTCGCGCGTGAGGGCCGAAGCCAAAATGCCAATGGCAGCAAACACGGCCGCCAGCAGCGCCAAACCCACATAAGAGCCCACGGTAGCCGCCGAGTCGATGTTGCCCTCGGGGCTGCCCAGCTTGTATACCGAGTAATAATACAGCAGCGTAGGAACAAGCGCCAGCAGCGCCAAGAGAAAGCAGGCCAAGTACTTCCCGCCGATAATTTGGCTGTCGGTAAGCGGCCGCGTCAGCAGCAATTCGATGGTGCCGGCCTTTTTCTCCTCCGCAAACGTGCGCATGGTGATGGCCGGAATGAGAAACAGGAATATCCAAGGAGCTAGGTTAAACAGCGTTTGCAGGTCGGCGTAGCCGTAGTCAAGCACGCTGCTGTCGGGGAAAACCCAGACGAAAAGCCCCGTGGCAATCAGAAAGACTCCCAGCACCACGTAGGCGACGGGAGAATTCAGAAAGGAGTTAAATTCTTTTTGAAGGATGGTGAGCATAGGTCGTTAAACGTCGCGCCGCAAGAACGTCATGCAGAGCGCAGCGAAGCATCTCGCGTGTGGTAGTAACTCCATCGTCAGGATTACTGGTGGCGGGCGAGATGCTTCGCTGCGCGCTGCATGACCCTATTTATATCATTTAGTCAATTCCCCGAACACCTCCTCCAGGCTCTGGTGCTCCTGGCGCAGGCCCAGCAATATCCAGCCCTCTTGGCCGGCCAGGCGGGACACGGCCGCGCGCACGTCAGTGCCCGGCGCCGTGCGAAGCAGGACCACGCCGCCAGGGGCGGCTTCCACGTGGCGCACGTTCGGCAGTTGAGCCAACTTGGCGGTGTCCACTGCGCCCTCAAATTCGGCGCGCACCACGGTTTCGCCGGCGGCGCGGGCGGCTAGCTCGGCCACGGGGCTGTCGGCCACCAGCTTGCCGCGGCTGATGATGAGCACGCGCGAGCACAGGGCCGTGACTTCGGGCAGAATGTGAGTGCTGAAAATGACGGTCTTGTCTTCGCCCACTTCGCGAATGAGCTGGCGAATTTCCAGGATTTGGTTGGGGTCGAGGCCGGTGGTGGGCTCGTCCAGAATGAGCACGTCGGGGTCGTGAATCAGGGCTTGGGCCAGGCCCACGCGCTGGCGGTAGCCTTTGCTGAGGGCCCCAATCTGCTTGTTCTGCTCGCGGCTCAGGCCCACGCGGCGCACCAACTCGCCCACGCGGTTGCGGAGGTCGGAGCCGCGCAGCCCGTGCACCGAGCCAATGAATTCGAGGTATTCGTGCACGTACATGTCGAGGTAAAGCGGGTTGTGCTCAGGCAGGTAGCCCACGTGGCGCCGCACGGCCAGGCTGTCCGTCAGCACGTCGTGCCCCACCACGCGCACCGTGCCCGCCGTGGGGGGCAGGTAGCCGGTGGCAATCTTCATGGTGGTGCTTTTGCCCGCGCCATTAGGGCCCAAGAAACCCACGATTTCCCCTTTGCCCGCCGTGAAGCTGATGTTGTCTACCGCGTTTTGGGCGCCGTAGGTTTTGGTCAGGTTTTCTATTTCTACCATTTGTTAGTTGTTAGTTTTTAGTTGTCGGTTGTCAGACAAAATCAGGCGCTTTAGAAACGAACAGCCCTGACAACTGACACCGAGCAACTAACAACTATTTACGAGGTTGCAAAGGCCGCATCTCCACGTCCACGATGTGAAAGTTGAACGGCGTTTCTAAGGAATAAACGATGGCGCTGGCAATGTCTTCCGGTTTCATCATCGAGTCGTTGGCGGTGGTGCCGGGGATGTCGTCAAAGAAATTGGTTTGCGTGGAGCCGGGGTACAAACACGTCACTTTGATGCCATCGTTGCGCACTTCTTTGAATAAGGACTGCGAAAAGCCCCGCACGGCAAACTTGGTGGCGCAGTAGCCCGCCATGTTTTCGATGCCGGTGGTGCCCGCAATGCTGGCAATGTTGACGATGTGGCCCAACTGCTGGCGCTTCATCTGCGGCAGAACGGCGCGGGAGCAGTAGAAAGTGCCGTGCACGTTGGTGTCGAACATCAGCTTCCAGTCGTCGGTGCTGAATCCATCGACCGGCCCGGCAATGCCCAGGCCAGCGTTGTTCACCAGCACGTGAATCTCGGGGCCCATTTCGCGCACCGTATTGGTGAATGCTTCCACCACGGAATGCTCGTCGCGCACGTCACATTCAAAAAACTGAAAACGGTCGTGCACCAGGCCGGCCGGGGCGCGGCGGCCCCAGCCCGCCACGGCGGCCCCGCGGGCCAGCAGGGCTTCCACGGTGGCGCGGCCAATGCCTTTGCTGGCGCCCGTCACGATGGCAACTTTACCGATAAGGTCCATTTATCTTTGGAAAATGGTAAGGAGGAATATGGGCTATACGAGTTTGTTGCCGCAAGTTAGCGGCCTGGGGTGGTTTGGGGCGCTGCGCTGCTTGAGCCGAGTAGGGCTGGCGGTGGTAGCGGCCACGGGGCTGAGCACCTGCGGGCCCGGCCACGGCACCGACTGCCTGAAGAGCACCGGCCCCACCGTGACCCAGCGCCAGGAAGTGGCCGCCGGGCTCGTCACCGTGACCGCCTTCGACAACGTGGACCTGCGCCTGGTGCAAGACAGCCAAACCTACGCCGAAGTACGGGCCGGCAAAAACCTCATCAGCGACATCGAGTTTCGGCGCAACGGCGATGCCCTCGAAATTGCCAACACCAGCACCTGCAACTGGGCGCGCAGCTACGACTCGCCCTGTGAAGTAACGCTGCATCTGCCCCACATCACCAACGTTTTCCTGCGCGGGCAGGGCAATGGCAGCACCGTGGGGCAGTTCGTGCAGGACACCATTTTCTTTCACATTATTGGGGCCGGCGACTACGACCTCAACGTGAAAGCCAATCTGCTCTTTCTGGACCAGTACGAACTGGGTGACATGAACGTGCGGGGCGAAGCCGAGGAAATGAACTTCACGCTGGGCGGGGCCGGGCGCCTATTTGCCCAGAGTCTGGCCTTGCGGCGCTGCTATTTCAACATGACGCGCGACAGCTACGGCAATGCCCACGTGCGCGCCTCCCAAGCGGTGGGCGGCACCGTAGCCGGCACCGGCACCCTGTACTACGGCGGCAACCCCAGCTTCACCGACATCAAAGTCACGGGCAAGGGCGCTAAGAAACCTGAGTAAGTCATGTTTCTTAACTTTTTGGATGCGAAAACTAGTACCCCGAAATTTCATTTCGGCCCAATAGAACGAATCTAACCCATCGTGCTACCGGGCCGAAATGAAATTTCGGGGTACTCGGGCGGTTGCTCCGTTAAAGCAAATAGCTGCTTAGCCCAAGTCGCCCAACTGGGGCCGAATGAGCAACTCCTCCACCACCGCGTGCGGCGACAAGCTGTAGGTGCCGAACACGGCTTCGGCCACGTCCTCGGCCTGCACGAACCGCTCGGGAGGCAGGTCAATGCCCTCCCAGCTGGCCGTGAGGGTGGGGCCGGGCAGCACCGCCGTCACGCGTATGCCGCTGGGCTTCAGCTCTTCGCGCAGGTTCTTGGTAAAGCCTAATAGGGCGTGCTTCGCAATGCCGTAAGAGCCGCCGTTGGGGTAAGCGGTGATGCTGGCCGTGGAGCAAATGGTGAAAATGTGGCCGCTGCCTTGGGCAATGAGGCCGGGCAGCAGGGGCAGGGTCACGTCGTAGGCGCTCAGCAGGTTCACGGCCAGCATCTGGCGCAATTGCGAGCCGTCGGCCGGTTCGTCCTGTAGCCGGCCCGGCACGAAAGCGCCGGCGTTGTTCACCAACACTTCCACCGGCACGCCCAGGGCCAGCACAAAGGCGGCGAAGCGGGCGCAGTCCTCGGCGCGGCTCAAATCGGCGGACTGGGTGTGAAGTATTGCGCCAGGAATTTCGTCTTCCAGTTCGGCGGCGAGAGTTGCGAGGTCATTGGCCGAGCGGGCACAAGTGGCCACGGGATAACCGGCGCGCAGAAAGCGCGACACTACGGCCCGGCCGATACCTTTGCTGCCGCCGGTCACGACAATTAATTTTTGGTTCGTTTGCACTGTCTGCGCGGTATTTTACGTAAGGTCACGGGTTGACTAAGCACTGGTGTAAGACAACCCAACCACCCAAAATTCGGTTTTTATTCCTCAACAACTCCTCATGCTTAAAATATTTGGCACGTTCGTTCTATTTCTGCGCGGCATGGTCACGCGCACCGAGCGGTTCAGTGTCCTGTGGGCGCGCACCATCGACGAAGCCATTCTTATTGGCGTCGACTCGGTGCTCATCGTTTCCATCGTGTCGGCCTTCATTGGGGCCGTAACCTGCGTGCAGATTGCCTACAACCTCACCAACCCGCTCATTCCGCAGTCCACCATCGGGTACATGGTGCGCGAAATGACCATTCTGGAGCTCGCGCCCACCATCACCAGCATCGTGCTGGCGGGCAAGGTGGGCAGCAGCATCGCCGGCGGCCTGGGCACCATGCGCATCACCGAGCAAGTGTCGGCGCTCGAAGTAATGGGCATTAATTCCACTTCGTATTTGGTGCTTCCGCGCATCATTGCGGCGCTGCTCATGTTCCCGCTGCTGGTTATTCTGGCCATGGCCTTGTCCATTTTGGGCGGCTATTTAGCGGGCACGCTCACCGGCGTCATGACTTCTCAGGACTACATCGAAGGCATCCGAGTGGACTTCATCCCCTACAACATCGTCTTCGCCCTCATCAAAGCCGTGGTGTTTGCGTTCTTGGTGTCGGGTATTTCGGCCTTCAAAGGCTACTACACCACCGGCGGCGCCCTGGAAGTGGGCGCGGCCAGCACCGGCGCCGTCACCAATTCCATCATCGCCATTCTGATTGCCGACTTTGCCCTGGCAGCCCTGTTGCTGTAATCAATGGGTGAATGAGCGAGTGCGTGAATGGGTGAAGAAATCACCCTTCCTCATTCGCCCATTCACCCACTCGCTCATTCACCCATTGAACCAATGATTGAAGTATCCAACATCGAAAAATCGTTCGACGGCACGCCCGTTCTGAAAGGCATTTCGTGCGTGTTCGAAACCGGCAAGTGCAACCTGCTGCTCGGCGGCTCGGGCACTGGCAAAAGCGTGCTCCTGCAGTGCATCGTGGGCTTGATGAAGCCCGACATCGGCTCCATCACCTTCGACGGCACCGTGTACACCAACAGCAAGATTGACATCCGCCAGGAAATCCGCCGCAAAATCGGGATGCTGTTTCAGGGCTCGGCCCTGTTCGACTCCATGACGGTAGCTCAGAACGTAGAATTTCCGCTGCAAATGCTGACGCCTGAAATGACCCCCGAAGAGCGCCGCGAACGGGTGGAGTTTTGCCTCAAGCGCGTGGGCCTGGAAAACGCCGGCAACAAGATGCCCGCCGAGATTTCAGGCGGCATGAAGAAGCGCGTCGGCATTGCCCGCGCCATTGCCCCGCAGTGTACCTACCTGTTTTGCGACGAGCCCAACTCCGGTCTCGACCCCGCCACCAGCATCAAGATTGACCAGCTCATCCACGAAATTACGCACGAATACGACATCACCACCGTCATCGTGACCCACGACATGAACTCCGTGATTGAAATTGGCGAGCACATCATTTTCCTGCACCAAGGCAAAAAGCTCTGGGACGGCACCAAGGAAGAAATCCTGAACGCCACTGTCCCCGAGCTCCGTGACTTCATCTTCAGCAGCAGCCTCGTGCGGGCCGCCAAGCGCGTCGACGAAGAAACCGAAGGTGGCATGGCTGCTTTTGCCGAAGAAGGCGAAGCCGGCGCCGGCATTTAGCACCACAAAAACGAGTACCCCGAATTTCCAATTCGGCCCGTGAGAACGATGGATGTTCTGGCAGGCCGAAGTGAAACTTCGGGGTACTCGTTTTCACGGCAGCAGCAATTTCACGTGGCCCAAGTGGTGCTGCCCGTGCCAGGCGTACATGGCCAAAGCTTGGTCCAGAGTGAACTCGCGCTGCATGCCGGGATGATAAAAGGTGCGCTGCCACTGCGCCTCGCTCAGGTGGTGCAGCAGCGTAACCCAGCGCGTATGCAGCGCCTCCAGCAGCGTGAGCGACACCGTAATGGGCGTCGCGGCCACGTCGGGCAGTTCGGCCCAAAGGTGCTCTTCGTAGGGCTTTATCGTAGGGTTGTCTTCCGTCAGCGCCAGCCGGTAGCGGCAGTAGGAGTTGATGTGCGAGTCGGCTAAGTGGTGAATGACCTGCCGGCCCGTCCAGCCCCCGGGGCGGTAGGGGCGTTGCAAGCCTTCGCCGCCCACGGCCCGCGCCGCTGCCGCGAGCTGCGCCGGCAAGTCAGCCATTTGCTGAATTAGCGCGGTGCGTTCGGCAGGTGTGAGGGAGCCCGCGGGCAATTTCATGCGGCCAATAGGGAAACTCAGGGATTCGTCCATGTTACAGTCGGGGTAAAATGCGCGGCGAAATAAGTCACAAAAAAGAGAAGGGGCGAAGGCGACTTATGCGCTTTCACCCCTTCTCTTTTGTTGGTGGCATTAGCCGGTTAGCCGTTGCGTTTGTTGAGTTCGTCGCGAATCTTAGCGGCTTTCTCGTAGTCTTCTTTCTCGAGGGCTTGGGCCAACATTTTCGTCAGCTCGTCCAGCGAAACCTGGCCGCTGGGGTCGCGGGTTTCCGGCTGCCGGCTGGGCCGGGGCGAGTCGGAATCGGTGTCCTCGTCTTCGTCATCCTCCTCGTCGTCCTCGGCGTCTCCTTCGGCCTCGTCGAGGTCGGAGAGAATGATGCCGGCTTCGCTGAGCACGCTCTCTACGGTAAAAATGGGCACGCCGAAGCGCAGGCCAATGGCAATGGCGTCGGACGGCCGGGCGTCAATATCGAAGGTGGTGGCCCCGTCGGAGCACACAATGCGCGAGTAAAAAACGCCTTCTTTCAAATCGGAAATCACCACTTCCAAAATCACCACGTGCACGTGCTCGGCAAATGACTTAAACAGGTCGTGGGTCAGCGGACGGTTGGGGCTGATTTTCTCGATTTGGATGGCAATGCTCTGCGCTTCAAACATGCCGATGATGATGGGCAAGCGGCGGTTGCCGCCCTTTTCGCCCAAAATCAGCGCAAAGGAGCCAGACTGCGACTGGCTGGACGAAAGGCCCAGGATTTCAAGCTGGATTTTTTTCAAGGTAATGGGGAGCTGGGTGTCTGGGGGGACGTAGGAAGGAAAGGATGAGGCTCGGCGTGGGCTCTGGGTGGATGTACGTGCAAATAAAGAAAAGTCCGCGTATCTGCCGTGAATTCCTGCCGCCGATTCTGGCAATGCCCAGAAAAGACTTGGGGACCCAAGCCTCGGCTTTCTTGCGAAAGCCTACCGCTCAAGTCCCCAACTTCTTGCTTTGCTGACTAGTTAAGCTCCTTTACCGCCGCGGTTAGTTTGGGCAGCACGTCGAACACGTCGCCCACAATTCCGTAGTCGGCTGCTTTGAAGAAAGGCGCCTCGGGGTCTTTGTTGATGACCACAATTACCTTGCTGCTGTTCACGCCGGCCAAGTGCTGGATGGCGCCCGAAATGCCGCAGGCGATGTACAGGTTGGGCGACACCGTGATGCCGGTTTGGCCCACGTGCTCGTGGTGAGGGCGCCAGTCCACGTCCGACACGGGCTTGGAGCATGCCGTGGCCGCGCCAAGGGCTTTGGCCAGGTCTTCGATGAGGTTCCAGTTCTCGGGGCCTTTCATGCCGCGGCCACCGGATACCACCAGCTCTGCTTCGGGCAACAACACGCCGCCGGCCTGCTCTTGCATCACCACTTGGGTGGGAGCATCGGCAAAGTCCGCGTCCGTCAATTGGGCCGAGAAGCTAGCCACTTCGGCCGTTTTGCCGGCCTCGTGCTGGGCTTCGGTCGAGTTCTTTTTTACGGCGATGATTTTGCGGTCGCCGCTGAGCACCACGTCCGAAAACGCCTTGCCCGAGAAAGCGCCGCGCTTCACCACAAATTGGCCGCCATCCGTCTGGGGCAGGGCCACCACGTTGGTCGCCAAGCTCGCCTTCAGCCGCACCGACAACCGCGAGCCCACCGCTGCGCCAATGTTGGAATTGGCCAGCACGATGATTTTGGCTTGCTCTTGCTCGGCCGCCGTGGCGATGAGCTTGGTATAGGCGTTGTTAACGAAATCTTTCAAGCGGGGCTCGGCGTCGTACAGCACCTTGGTGATACCTTGCTCACCCAGCTTGGCCAAACTGGCTTCCGTGGCTTCGCCCACAGCAATGGCCGTGGCGGTGGTGCCGGTTTGGGCGGCTACCTGCGCGCCATAGGACGCAACTTCCAACGACGACTTCTTTACTTCGCCGTCGGCGCATTCAACTACAACTAATACTGACATTTCCTGAGAGAATTATAAATTATGAGTTAGCAATTATGAATTGAGGTCTTATGAGTTATGAACCGACCGTTCTGCCAATTCATAATTCATAGTTTTTTAATTCATAATTCAGCTAAATAACCTTGGCTTCGTTGCGCAGCAGTTTAATCAGGTCGCCGGCGGTTTCGGCGGGGATGAGCTTCACGCCCTGCTTCTTGGGGGGCAACGCGTACTCGGCTACGGTGGTGCGGGCGGGCTCGCCCACAGGCGCCACCACTTTCAGGGGCTTGGTGCGGGCCGTCATGATGCCGCGCATGTTCGGGATGCGGGGCTCGCACATCGGCTGCTGGCACGAGGCCACGAACGGTGTGTTCACCGTCACAATCTCTTTGCCGCCTTCAATTTCGCGCTCCAGCGTGGCGGCGTTGCCGCTCATGTCGAGCTTCATGGCCGGGGCCACCGTCGGGATGCCGAGCATTTCGCCCACCATGCCATGCACTTGGAAACCGTTGTAGTCGATGCTCTCCTTGCCCATCAAGATGACGTCGTAAGCACCTTCCTTGGCCACCGCCGCAATCTGCTCGGCCACAAAAAAAGCGTCCGTCGGCGCGGCGTTCACCCGGATGGCGTCGTCAGCGCCAATGGCGAGGGCCTTGCGGATGTTGGGCTCGGTGTCGGCTTCGCCCACGTTGAGCACGGTAACGGTGCCACTGCCGGCGGCCTCTTTCAACTCGATGGCGCGGGTCAGGGCGTATTCGTCCCAAGGGTTAATCACGAACTGCACCCCCGCCTTGTTGAACTCCTTGTTATCGGGCGTAAAGGCAATTTTGGTGGTTGTGTCGGGCACGTTGGAAATGCAAACCAGAAACTTCATCTAAACAGGGTTAGGGTGGTCGAAATCAAAGAAAAAAGGCTGCATGCATAACAACCTCTAGGTGCTTTCCGGTTTCCGGTTGCACCAAGTAATCGTGGAGGTGCGGCAGAAAAACCGCAATTTTGCCTCAAAGGTAAACAAAACTAGCGCCCTGATGAACACTCCGCCGACCCGTTTGCAACAGTTGCTCGCATTCTACGAAGACGACCCGACCGATGCCTTCACTATATATGCCTTGGCCACTGAATACCGCGCCCATGAGCCGGAGCGTGCCTGGGAATTTTACCAAAAACTTTTGAGCGAACACCCTGACTACGTGGGCACCTACTACCACGCAGGCAAGCTGCTCGAGCAATTTAACAAGAAGGACGAAGCCGAAAAGGTTTATCGGGCGGGGTTGGTTATCGCTCGCAAAGCCGGCCAGCAGCACGCCGCCAGCGAGTTGCTGCAAGCGCTGAACAGCTGCCTGGGGCTGGACTACGAAGACGATTAAGAGCATCCAGCGCTTAGCGTCTGGTTTTTAGCGCTCTGCTTGATTGACGGCAGAAGAGGTGGAGCGCACCAACTTGAAATCGCCCCTGATTAGAGCTGGTCAGGCATTCAAAAGCGTTCAGGCAGTTGGTAGGCTTGTTTAACTGGCAAAATCGGGCGTTCATCGTGAATGAAATAATGACCTTTTTGAATGTATCACCTTTGGTGAAGCTAAGCTGATGGGTGTCAGTCTGGCTCCAAGTTTCCATCCTGCCGCCATGACTCATCTGCTACCCTCCATCACCGCTGCTTTCACTAAAGGACTGGCCGTTCATCTGGCTGCTCGCTTGGGCGAAAGCGAAGCCGGCACCCGCAAGGCCTTGCAAGACGCCGTGGCGGTGGTGCTGTCGGGCCTCATCAGCAAAGCGGCTTCCCGCGAAGCGGCGTGGCTGTTCGAGCTAAGCGCCGATGATTTCCGGGCAGCGAACAGCGCCTTCGGGACGCTGACCGGGATGCTTGGCATGTTTGGCAGCGCGCACGACCTGAAGCACGGTGAAAATGTGGTGAGCACTCTGTTTGGGCAAGCGGGAAGCGACATCTCCGTGCACCTGGCCGGGTCCGCCCGCATCCGAACCGAGTCGGCAACTCAGTTGCTGGGGTTGGTGGGGGCGGTGCTCACTGCCCTGCTGGGGCAATGGGCCGCCAGCCGCAGCATGAGCGTTGGCGATTTCTCCGCGGAGCTCGCGGGCCTCAAACGGCAAGTACGGGCGCTAGTGCCCCAAGAACTTCGCGGGCTGGCCGCCGAACCACTTGCCCAGCGCACTGCGCGTGAGACGGTAAGCCGCGGCAGCAACCCATGGGCTTCTGAAATGGCGATGCAACTGACGTTTGCGGCCGTAGTGGCCGCGCCGCGCCTGTACCGCGTGCGGCTGGCGGTGGTGAGCTTTGCCCTACTCGCCGCCTTTTACATCGGTGTAGGCAAGCTCAATTTTGCTGGGAAAACCGAGGAGGTGCAACCCCTTGCCGACACCCAGATGGTGGAGCAAATGGGCACGGTTGACATCGCTCCGGTCGTTGTGCCAGTCTCATTTCGCTTGACTGAGCACGCAGAATAGCCGATTTGGCCAACGGATGCAGGTGAGCAAATCAGTGCGGATTAGCTCGCTAAAAATAACGTTTAGTTGGTTTTCAGCCGTCGACGGAGGCTGGCCAACAGCGCCTCTGCTTCGGGCGAAGCGCGGGTGAGCAACACGCCGGCCCCGTAGACCACCGTGAGGATGCTGCCGCGCATGAGCATGGTGAGCCAAATGCTGCCGGTGGCGGGCGGAGCCCAGGCCGCAACACCGGCCACCGCGGCCACCACCAAAATGCGCATAATGCGACCGTCGAAGGGCTGAATGCCGTAGCTGTGCCACACAAACCAGGTGCGAATCGTGTTGATGCTGACCAAGGCCACGCAGTAAGCCAGCGCCGCACCAGCCAACTCAAAGCGAGGGATAAGAACCCAGTTGAGAAGCACCACGATGCTGGCCAGCGAAATGTTAAATATCAAGTCGAACCGGTAGCGCGGCGAGGTAAGCACAATGGTGCCGTTGACCCCCGTGATGCCGTCGAACAGCCGGCCGGCCAGCAATAGGAGCACCGCCGTGGTACCTGCCGCGTACTCCGGCCGGTGAATCAGGCTGAAAATAAAGTCCAGATTCAACCCAATGCCCAACGCCAGGTAGCAGCCCAGCAGGGTGTTGACGCGAGTTACGCGGCGGTAGAAATCCTCCATTTTGGCCATGTTCTGCTCTTTCCAGTACTCGGCAATCAGCGAAAAAGCGGTTTTGTTGAGGGCGCGAAAGGGGAGGGTGAGGGCCGTGCTGATGTTGGTGGCAATGAGGTAGATGCCCGCTGCCGCCAGGCTTATTTTGGCCCCGACCATGATGTTGTCGATTTGCAGGAGCACCGTGCCAGAAATGTTGGTGAGCAGCGTGAAGCCTCCAAAGCCCAGCATTTCGCGCAGGGGCTTCACACGCAACGCCGCCCGTGTGGGCCGCAGGTGTAGCTCGCCAATGGCGGCCAAGTAGCTCACCAGCAGTACGGCCACCACCGCGTAGGCGCCCGCATACGCCAATACAAAGCCCGCGAAGCTGAGGTGATGGGTGCTATAGGCTAGGGCCGCCCCCACTATCATCAGCCGCAGCAGGATTTCCTGGCAAAAAGAGGAAAAAGAGGTGTAGAACAGGGACTTTAAGTACGAATCGAGCAAGCCCCCAAACATGATGGCGCTCGCTAGGCCGATGGCTACGCCGTAGTGCCGGGCCAAGAGAGCCGCATCGGGGGCGTCGTACCAACCCAACACCAAAGGCTGCCCCACACTCATCAGTACCGCCACGACTCCGAAACCGACCATTGGCAGCCCCAGCAGCAGCGGCAGGAACCCCGCATGATTGCGCCCTTGGTTGCGGAAGTAAGGGAAGTACCGCAGCCCCGCGCTGGCAAACCCAAAAGCGCTAAGCTGCGCCCCAATGGTAGCAAACGACACGAGCAACCCCGTCAAACCAATCTGACCCGCCGACAATAACCGCGGTAAAATCAAAATGCTGTTGACGAAGCCAATGCCGAGGCCGACGTAAGAAATCAGGGTATTGCGAATGCCCTGGCGTTGAACGATGCCCAAACGATAAATGAGTGGATGAGTAAATAAAAAGTTTACGAATGCAACGTTGCCCTGGAAAAGAGCCTAAATCCAAGGTAGCAGCTCAGCATAGGAACTGCCGCCATATTTCCCATCCAGTAAGAAATACGGCTTTTTGTTGTTGCAGATGACTCATTAGCTGCCGAAACTGCTTTGGGCCGGTAACGGTATTGAATGGGTCGAAATGGTCGTTATGCCAGAGCAATGTAGCCACACCGCCGAATCGCTCAACCTCGGAAAACATAGGCTGCAACGCAGGCAAAATTTGCTCGGCCCGTAACTGCAAATAGTTGGGGTGGTGCAAGGTTGCATCCATTACATTGAGAGGTATCTCCAAGAAAGTGTGCGTTTCACCTGTGACAAAATTGAAAGGATAGAACGGATGGCAATAGGAGTTGCGGAAGCCAAAATGCTCAGCAAAACCTAATGTAGAATCATATTTTGGGGCCGTGTAATCCTCATCTGTTCCCATGCTCAGTACCTGTGGCGTTAAGCGAGGTTCCCAGCGCAGATAATGGAAACGGTTGCCAAAAGGAAAAATAGAGCGAGCCATTAAGAAATCTTCTGCTTCACAGGCAAATTGGGTTCCACTCACTGCCGTACCAATGCTGCCGTGCAACCCTATTTCTGATTTGTATTTTTCACTTATATTATGTAATCTTTCCCATAAAACTGCGTCAAGCTGATAATCAGCGTTGGGGGTGCCATCGGCTCCTGGTTGACTGGCTGGCAAAATGAAGAAGGTGGACTTTGCTCCATATTCTGCTACAACAGCAGCCACGGCTTCCAGATTGTCCCAGGCGTCGGGCTTGGCCAGGTGTTGCCACCACAAACGACCAAACTTCGCTAGCTGTCCCTGCTGCAGGGCTGCTTTGGCGGGCGCCTTCCAGGCACTGCGCAGGTTGTCGATGTCGTGGGTGATAAAGGCAGCAAACGGCGCGCCTTCGCCCCAGCTTCGGACGTGCAGTTTCTGACCAGTGACGTGTTCTAAGGCCGTCTTCAGCACGTCGAAATAATAGTTGACTACCGGCACCGTGACGAAGCTGTACTGCTGCTGCACACTGGCCGCATAAGGAAACCGCCCGTGCCGGTCACGCTCGATTGAAAAATACTCCTGCCAGCCGCTGAGCAGGTAAAAGGCCGCGGAAATTACGTCTGAGTTAATAATAACGTGACCCTGTGTGAAGGTCAACAGTGGGGCGTGCGGTGCAGCATCAAAGAAAAAGGGCACACGCTGGTCCAACCAACTGCGCCAGTTGGGCGCTGCTGGGTAAGGAGTAGCCTGGCCAAAAAAATCGGCCGCTCCGTCGAGCACTTCAATGGCGGTTTGAGCTCCTGCAAAGCCGATGCCTACTTCTGGCACTGCCTCGTACACTAGGCGAAAATGGTGCAGCACGTACGCCAGCCGCGTTTCCTGGGAAACAGGCGTCGCCACAGGCGCGGCGGGTACGGAGGCGGTGAGCGCAGGTGGCATTGGGGCAAAAGTACGCTTGCCCTAGGCGCTTGCTGACGTCTCAGTAAGCCACTCGTTGAGCAGCGCCAGGGTACGGGCCTGGCTGCGGCCTTCGTCGGGAGTGCCCAGCGTGGCATTGTAGTAGGCGGCCCGCAGGTAAAGGTCCTGCGGCTTTTGCAGGGCGTACCGGCGGAGGATGCTGGCTAACTCGTCGGGGGTATCGGCCCGTTCCACCATGCCGCGGGCGGCGTACCCGTAGTAATCGTCGGTAAGCGGGTTGGTGCTGAAGCGGAAGTAGATGCTGGCCACGTTCAGCAGGGTGGCTTCGAGGTGGGTGGAGGTGTCGGCCGCCACCAAGGCATCTTGGTTCTGGAGGAATTTGAACACGTTTTCTTCGCGAGCATTCGACCACTGCAAGGCCGGCAACTGGCGCTGCAGCGGGCCGAAGTCGCGGCCGTCGCTCGGGTGCGGGCGCAGGGTAAACGTGAGGTCGGGCAATTCCCCGAGCAGGTGCACCAGCGTCGCGACGAGTGCCGGCATGGGGTCGTGAATGTTGCAGGCTATGCCCACGCGGCGCACTGCTTGGGTCGTATTCTTTTGGCTGAGGTAGGCATCGGCTTTGGGCATGCCCACCAGCGCCACCTGCCCGGCTACGGGCCCGCAAAGGCGGTATTTGTCCAAGGCGTCTTGTCCTTCCAGCAAGCTGAGTTCGAAGCCCAGGGGAGGGAAATTGGCGCTTACGCTGGCGTGCTGCACGTAGGCGGTGGGCACGCCCTCGGCGCGGCAGGCCAGCAGCAGCGAGCGGGTGTCGTCGTTGTGGTCGTTGGAAAACACCACGGCGCGCGGCCGGTAGTGGCGCAGCGCCCGCCGGTATACCTCGTAATAACCGATGGCGTAGAAGATGAAATCGAAAAACCGCCACGCCCGCTTGCCCTCGGTGCGCAGCAGGCCCACAAACGCCACGGGGAACTGCCAATAGTACAGCAGCTTGCGCCGCAGCGAAAGCCGATTGACGGCGGTGTTGTACCGGCCTATGTTCTTGGCTTGCCCGGCCACCAACACGGCATCGGGGCGGGCCTTTTTGATGAATTCCAGCGCGTCGTAGTTGTTGGCGCTCACCACGTACAACCACACTTTTCCTCGCAGCTCATCGTGATTCTTGATGGGTTGAAACACGTTGCCTACCAACCGCAGGCCCGCGTAGCCCAACACCCGCGCCAGTCGTTTCAGCGGGTTGGCGGGCGAAATATCGGCCAGCGCGGCCGGCGGCAGCGCGGCGAATATCGTGGTGAAGCGCAACTGCAGAATGTCGCGCAGGCGGGAGATTAGGGTGTGAGGGGGTGAGGGTAGGAGGGCAGGAGTCGTTGCAGATTCTGGTGTGATTGGAACCGTTGTAGCCATGCTTGCGAAACCTGATATTTTGACCAAAGTATGCCCCTCATACCCTCATACCCTCATACCCTCATACCCTCATACCCTAAAGCGCCTCCCAGGTCAGTGGCGTGCCGGGTTTTAGGTCTTTGGTGGCCTTGCGGCCCAGCACTACGTCCCAATGCCGGGGCCACAGGCCGTCGCCGGGGCGGATGATTTTCAAGTTGTCGGTCGTGAATTCCTCGCCCGCGGCAATGGGCCGGGCCACGTAGATGCTCCGCTTGTAGAGGCGGCTTTTTTCCTCGCCCGTTTGGATGCAGAGTTGGACGGTGCCCAAGGCCTGGTGGGCGCGCTCGGTTTCTTCCACCAAGCTTTTGAACTCGTGGGGCTCGAGGGAAAAGGCGGAATCCACGCCGCCTTCGGCCCGGCTCAGGGTGAAGTGTTTTTCGATGACGCAGGCGCCCAGGGCAATGGCTGCCACGCTGGCGCCCACGCCCATGGTGTGGTCGCTCAGGCCAACGGGGCAGCCGAACGTTTCGGCCAGCACTGGAATGGTGCGCAGGTTGGTGTTGGCCGGCGAGGCGGGGTAGGTGCTGGTGCACTTGAGCAGCACCAGCTCGCGGCAGCCGGCTTCGCCCAGCACCCGCACGGCGTCGTCTATTTCGGCCAGCGTGGCGGCGCCGGTGCTCACAATCACGGGCTTGCCGGTGGCAGCTACCTTGCGCAGCAGCGGCCAGTGGGCGTTTTCAAAGGAAGCAATTTTGTAAGCGGGCACGTCCAGGGTTTCCAGGAAGTCCACGGCCGTCTCGTCAAATGGCGAGCTGAAAGCCAGCATGCCGTGCTGCCGGGCGCGCGCAAACAGCTCGGCGTGCCATTCCCAGGGCGTGTGCGCCTCCTGGTACAGCTGGTACAGGTTTTTGCCTTCCCACAAGGACTGGCCTTCCTCGTCGATGGCAAAGCCGGTGTCCATGGTGATGGTATCGGCGGTATAGGTTTGCAGCTTGAGGGCGTCCACCCCGGCGGCGGCGGCGGCATCCACCAAGGCCAGGGCCCGTTCCAGGCTCTGGTTGTGGTTGCCCGACATTTCGGCGATGATAAACGGCTTGTGCGCGGGGCCAACCGGACGGCCTCCAATGTTGATTTCAGTCATATTCAGGTAAAGCCAATCAGGCCCGCAAAGGTAGGGCCTCGCGCAGGCAAGGTGCCTTACCCACCGAACTGCGGTTGGAGGGGGCTGCCTTTTATCCAAAGCCGGCCATACCCGCTGAAAGAGGTTAAGTATTCCATTTCCGGATTACGAAATTCATTCAATAACGCGGTTTCCTGAACTATGAATGGTGAACGGGATTCTTAAACTCGCTTTAGAGAGTTGAAGATATTTGGCCGCTGTTGCTGAGGATTGGTCAGTTTGTGTAGCAAAACCAGGGTAACGACGAACCCGCGCTCATTCGCCTTGCTTCGAAACGTTCACAAATATTTCGACCAATCGGGCCTCCAGGTTTTGTTCCACCTCCCATCCATTGTCCCACGAACTCGTTTCGAAGCACCACCCGTCACTGCCTTCGACCATTAGCGCATCGTCCCATTCTTGCACGACTGTCCCCATGCGTCGCTGCACTTCGACCAAGGGCATGCCCAAGCACACACCCGAAGGCAAGGTGCCAGTATAGCCGGCAAACACGCCGATTTGGTCCACTATTCCATCGCGGGCCCACACCGACACGGCGCCAAACCGGTACACGGTGAGCGTAGGCAACGTTTCAACCACGGGGGCGGGAGCCTGGAGCAGCACTTCCGCCACGAGCTGTCCCAGGCGGATGCCCGCGGCCGAATGGCCCGGCAGTATCGGGGCGTTTAAGTCGAGCATACGGTTGGTATCAAGCGTAGAGCGTAGGTGTCCACGAAAACGGTCCGACGATAAACGAGGGAATAGTAGGCGTAGCGGATTTCACTGTCAGCTTAGGCCCGGTTCCGCTGGCCGGCGTCGTCGCCGTAGTGCTCTACCCACTGGGCCAGTTCGGCCAGGGTGCGGTGCAGGTAGCTCTGGTCGCTGGCAATTTCGAACTGGAGCCGGTTGGATTCTTCTTTAAACTCCCAGTACTCCCCGGTTAGGCGAACGTGCCCGTTGGCCTCGTAAGCGAGGGTGAAGCATAGGTTTTCTTCGCTGGAGGCGAAGCGGGCCAGGCCGCTCAGCTGGGCGTGGGCCGTGCGCAGTTGCTGGTAGAACGCGTGCACTTCGCCCGTGGAGAGCCATACCACCGCGTCGACCGCAAAGCCGTGGCTGCGCAAACGCAGCCGGCTACGGGTATCGTAGCCGCCGAAGGGACTGGTCTGGTGCGGAAAGCCGTAGACTTCCACCGTCTCCACGGTCAGCGAGCCCGTGGAGCCCGCCAAGGTAAATGAATGCATGAAGGGGCTAAAAGCTGGGCCCTAAAGTTAAAGCGGCATCTGACCGTTCACGTTAATGGTGATTTAAACTTACACCTCAACCATAAACTTTATGTAGTCGGGTTCTGCGTCTGCTTGGATAGCAAGCCCAGCAACTCTTCCGTCACCTCATCAAGTGAGTGAACGCGACAATGTGCCTCGTGCGCAGCATCGGCCTCCAGGTGGGCATAGTTGCCTCGCAGGATGCGGACGGTTTGAAAACCAAGCGGCTTGATGCCCACGAAGTCCTTGCGTACGTTGTCGCCCACGTAGGTAATCTGGCTGGGGAGCACGCCCTCGCGCCGGCAAATGAGGTCGAACACGTGCGGGGCGGGCTTGGCGCGGTGGCGGCCGTAGCGGTTGGTGAGGTAGGCGTGGCGCACGCGGCCCGCCAGGTGCAGCGCCGCCACTTTGCGGGCCTGCACTTCCTTGTGGCCGTCAGTCACGATGTAGAGCGGCCACGCGGCAAACCGAGTCAGGCAGCGCTCGGCGTCGGGGTACAAGGCCAGCTCGGGCCGGTGTTGGCGGTAGGTGCGCAGGCAAGCTGCCACGAGTGTCTTGCTCCAGCGGGCGTGTTGGCGCAACACGTTATCAAACACTTGGCCGCGGCCTTGCGTGGCTTCTTCGGCTATCATGCCGGCCGCCAGCGTTTCGGCGGGCACCCCCAGCAGCGGACTCAGAAAGGCCGCCACTGCCCGAAAGCCGCTGTGCACATAGCTGAGCTCGGGGTAGAGCGTGTCGTCCAAGTCAAAAACCAGGATGGGCATTGGGAGAACGGTGTAGAGACGCAAGTCTTTGCGTTTAATGTGTGAACGATGATGCTTGAACAACACCCAAACGGCGCGCCCAAGGAGACGCAAAATATTGCGTCTCTACCCTGTTCACTGGCTGTTTTTTACAGCACTGACGACATCGGAGGCGGCGCGCACTTGGCGCAAGGGTACGGTTGCGGGTTGGAAGGGAAATTGCCGCAAATCGGCGCCGCCGGCTTCCTGCAAAAACCAGAAAAACGAATCGACGCCTGCCGCAATGCCCAGCGTGGAGGCGCCCCCAAAGCGGCAGTTGCATTCGATGAGGTGCAGGCCGCCATCGGGCGACAGGATGGCTTGCAGCACTAGGGGGCCGTACAGGCCCAGCTTCTCGATGATGGGCACCAAACGCGCCGCCAGGGCCGCATCCGGCAGGGTGGTGGTCACTTGCGACTCGCCGCGAATCACCAGGTCGCGGGTGCGTGCCATCACGCCCCGTGCTATGCCAGCCCGGTCGACGTAGGCATCCACGCTGATTTCCTGGCCGGCAATGAAGGGTTGAAAAATGGGTTCTTGCAACGCGAAGGCGTGGGCCACGGCGGCGGCATAGGGCAGGTTGAGGCCCAGGCTAAGCGAGCCGGCACCGTGGCGCTCCTTCACCACAAAAGCCGCGTTGGTGGGCAACGGGCGCTCATCGGTGGCCAGCGCGTCGATGCTTAGACTGGTGGGGATGACCGGCAGCCCCGCCCCTTGGCAAAAGCGCGCAAATTCCAGCTTGTCGAGGCAGCGGTTTACGGCTTCGGGCGAGCTCACCAGCACGGTGATGCCCGCTGCCGCCAGGGCCGTGCGGTGCCGGCTCCAGAAAGCCAGCTCGCCGTCGCGGGTGGGGATGATGTGCGCGATGCCCAACTCGCGGCAGTGGCCGATGATGCCCGGCAGGTGGTCGTCGGTGGTGGGGGGCATGGCCCAGCTTTCGTGGGTAAAATGAAAGCCTATGGCCGTGGGGTTGAGGTCGCCCCCAATGACTTTAATGCTGGGATGCACGCGCTGAGCCGCTTGTTTTACGGCTTCGGCCAGCGGCACCTTGGCTGCCAGGCTGCTGATGAGCACGTGGCCCGGTGCCTTGGCTTCGACCGGAGAGGCGCTGCCGGCGCGGGCTCGCTCAAAGGCAATAATCTCGGGAATGGCGACTTCCAGCGTGGTGGTGGGCAGCCAATCAATCTGGCTAGCCCACCGGGTCATGTCCGCCTGCGAAGCTTCGAAGGGGATGTTTGAAGCCACGTACTTGGCTTGCATGCCAGGGAAGTTTTGCCGAAGCACCTCCACCACGTCGGACACGCGGCGGGCGCGGCCAGTGCCCAGATTGATGATGCCCGTCACGGTTTCGGCCGCGGCGAGGCGCAGCAAGCCCTCGGCCGTATCGGCGGCGTAGAGGTAGTCGAAGTAGGACTCGGCGCCGTACACTGTGATTTCCTCGCCGGCCAGCAGCATGCGCACCCAGCGCGAGGTGATGTCGCGCCCGTTGCGGCCGTAGCCCCGATAGATGCGCGGAATGGCGGTGCTGAACTGTTCGGCCCGGAAAGTTTGCAGGAAGCGCAGCTCGATTTCGTGGGCCAGTTTGGCCATGCCCGTCAGGTTGCGGGGGAGGATGGGGTCGTCTTCGCGCAGGCTGCGGGGCTGGGCCGGCACCTCGGCAAAGTTGTAAAGCTCGGGGTCGTAGATGAGGTAGCTGGAGGCGAACACCACGCGCCGCAACGACGGCAGGTCCTTCTGCACCGTCATCAGGTGGTGACTGAGGCGCACGTTGTGCTGGAAGTTTTCCTCCCAAAACCCGTACGTTTCCGTGGACCGCTCGAAGGTGGCCGCCAGGTGAATAAACACGTCGGGCGCGAAGGCCCCGATTTCCTGTTCGGTCAGCTGATTGAGGTCACCTTGGCGGTACTGGAAACGGGCCGGAAAGTCGGCCGGTCGCGGCTTCACGTCCCCAACTAACACCTGAAGGTCGGCATCCAAACCGGCTAGGCGGCGCACCATTTCCTGGCCAATCACACCGGCCCCGCCGCTGATGAAGATTCGTTTAAAGGGCAGTTCCAAAGGCTGTGGCATAGTCGGCGGCCAGTTGGCCGTGCATCAGTGAGTCGGCAAAGGTATCCGGAGCCAAGCGCACGTGCTGCCGCAAGCGGCCTTCCAGTTGAAATCCGGCCTCCTCCAAAATGGCGACGTGGGCCGGGCGAATGTCGTAGGTTTCGGTGAACAAGCGGTTGAATTTCAAGCCATCGAAAGCCACCTGACCTAACAGCCGCAGGTGGGCCAGAAAATCTTGCCGGTAAGTGGGGGCGTTGGCCGCGCGGCTGGGGTCAACCAAAAAGGATACTTCGGCGCGGCCGTCCGGCCAGGAAATGTGGACTAGGCCGCCGTAGGCTATCAACTCATTCTGGTAAAGCAGCGAAAACAACAATTGCCCCGGCTTTTCCTGCTCAAAAAGAGGCAGCACTACCCGCTGAAAATAAGCATCTTGCGCGGCTTCGGTCAGCGGCTCGGCTTGGCGCAGCACCTCTAGCTGCGCGTTACGCCAGGCCCGAATAGGCTCCCGGTCTTCGTAGCGAATGGGGATGAGTTGGTAGTCGTGCCAGCGGTAATCGGCAGGCGGCAGGGGACGGTAAGTTTTCAACTTGAAAGAGGTCAAAAAAGAAAAAGAACGTCATGCTGAGCGCCGCGAAGCATCTCGCGTGCCACCACTAACCCTGACGAGTGGATTACTTGCGGCGGGCGAGATGCTTCGCTGCGCTCTGCATGACGGTTCGCCAAAGCCGTACCTTTTACACCACCAAGTACGAAATCAGCGGATTGAGCGGGCTGCGACGGAGGGCGTAGTTGGCCACGCCGAAAACCTCGTCAAAGGCCAGCGTTTCGCCCGGAAACTCGGGGCAATTGAGTTCGTCGAAGGCCACCACAGCGCCTTTGGTCAGGCGCGGGCGGATGGCTTCGAGGCAGGCCTTGGTGGGGGCGTAAATGTCGAAGTCGAAGTAGGCAAAAGCGATGACGGTTTCGGGGTGGTCGCGCAGATAGCGGGGTACCGTTTCGGAGGCGTCGCCAGCTACCAGCTCAAACTTGCGCTTGTGCGGAATGGGGCTGTCGGCCTCGTGCAGGGCCAGGATTTGGGTGAGGTATTCCTGGTACTCGGGCGTCACGCCGTAGTCGCCGGCTTTCACCCGGTCGCCGTCCTTGGCATCTACCGACGGGAAGCCGCCGAAGGTGTCGAAACCAATGATTTTGCGGTTGTAGTTAAACGGCTCGTAGATGCCGCGCAGCGCGTGCATCAAGGCCAGGTTTTGGCCCCAGCGCACGCCAAACTCCATGGCCACGCCGTGCACCGGGATGATTTGCTGGTAGAGTTCGGTGAAGAAGAGCAGGCGCGAAAACGTCTGTCGGTTGAGGTACAAACCCAAGTTGTTGAGCAGCTCGGTGTTGGGAATGGGAGACTCGCGCAGGGTTTGGGCGAAGTTTTCGCGGCGGGCCTGCTCGGGCGCCGAGGCGCCGCTGAGCACGGAAATGGGGGAGGACATGAGGATGGTTGTCAGTGGTTGGTTGTCAGTTGTTAGGATTCTGTCGTCAATTTTATCAGGAGAACCTAACAACTGACAACGAGCAACTGACAACTAAGCTGGCTGCAAAAATGCAACAATGCTACGGCCTAAGCCCACGCCGGCCAAGGCTTCGTAGTAGGTTGCCACGGCCGGCAGCGAGGCCGTGCGCAACAGAAAATTGTCTTGTTCAAGCCGGGCCCGGTGGGCCTCACGACCCAGCGAACGGTCCATGACGTAGTTCGTCAAGGGATTGAGTAAGTTCAGGTCAATAGGTTGGTCGCCAATGATTTTACTAACGCGCCAACCCGTGGCCAGAGCTAGGTTGCGCAGGCCAGCTTGGTTGAAATAGGAGAGGTGGTCGGGCAGCACAACCCAGAAGGGCCGGTCAATTTTGCCCGTGTCCAGCAGGTGCTGCTGCAAGGCGGAAAAATCATTTGGCACGTCTACCACGAGTACCCCACCCGGGGCTACCAAAGCCCGGCACTGACGCAAAAGGTCCGCGGGTTCGAGCACGTGTTCGAGCACATTATCCAGCCACAGCACGTCGAAGGTGCGGCCTTCGTCGGCCAGCTTCTGCACCTCCTCATACAGGTCGCCAGTCCGGAGCCGGTCGCGCAGGCTGGGTTGAAATTTCTCCAAGCTGAAGCTGCTGAAGTCGACGCCGAGCACCTGCCACCCCAGCCGCGCAAAGTAGGCCAGCGCCCAGCCCTCACCGCTGCCAATGTCCAAAAATGACTTCGGCCCCGCCGGCTCAGGTTCCGGCGATGTTGCGGCGATGTTGACTGAAGAAGGCAGGTTTTCCAGTACCCAGTGGCGCAGCCGCAGCTTGCCCTCGATGTGTTCCACCTCCTCGGGCGGGTAGCTGGGCAGGTAGGTCGTGAGGTTTTCCTGGTAGTAGCGTTGGGCGTAGTACTCACGCAATTCGTCCGGGGTCGGCTTTTGCTTGATTTCGTAAAAACCAAACTCGTTCAGACGCAGGGTATCGGGCACAGTCATGTGGTTTTCTGCTCGATGTGCGCGTTCAGGGCCATTATTTCGGGGTGCGCTTCCAGCAGGGCCAGCAGGTCGGCGGCGTTCAGGGTGTGGGCCTGGTGCTGCTCAATCAGGGCACGCAGCACCTCGTAGTCCTCAGCCGTGTCGAGCGTGATGCGGAAGCGGCTGAAGTCGCCGCCCGGCCACACTTCGTCGCGGTAAAGCACGCGGCCCGCCGTGGCCGGGTTGGCTTTGATGTAGGGGGTGACGTGCTCCCGCTCGTAGGGCAGCGTGGCGTTGGCGTGGGCCTCGGCCAGCAGTTCCATGGAGAAAATCTCGAAGTCCAACCCCCGCGGAAAAGTCCGGACAATGGCGTTGGAGCGGTAAACCAGCGGGTTGTTTTCTTCCAAATACCGTGTCACGGCCGCCCCAATCAGGTGGCCGTCCACCAATGGGCAGTCGCTGGTAACTCGCACCACGGCATCCAGGCCAAATTTTTTGGCCGTTTCGTAGTAGCGGGCCAGCACGTCGGCCTCGCTGCCGCGATGGTAAGGCAGCTGATGGGTTTCGGCGTAGGTGGCCAGCACGTCGTCGGCGGGTTCGGTGGTGGTGGCCAGGAACACGGGCAGGCCGCTTTGGCGCAGGCGCTCCACGTGGTAGTCGAGCAGGGGCCGGCCTGCGGCGGGCAGCAGCACCTTGCTCGGCAGCCGCGTGCTGCCCATCCGAACCTGCGAAATGATGCCGGCGCGCTGCATTAGGCGGTGGTTTTTTCGAGCAGGTACACCACGTCCTGGTTGCCGCGCTCGGCGTCGTTGATGTAGGGGTAGAGCTTTTGCTTCACCAAGCGCAGCTCGGGGAAGTTGTTGAGGAAAACTTGTGCGAAATCGGTTTTCCAGAGAAACCCTTCGTTGCCTCGGTACTTAATGGGCGTGGTTTCGGGGGCGTAGTACTCGTAGCCCATGATGTAGCGGCCCGAGCAGCGCACCATTTCGCCCATGATGCGCGGGAGGTCGTCGGGGGCAATGTGGATGAGCACGCCGTTGGTGCACACGACGTCGAAGTAGTTGTCTTTGAATGGCAAATCGAAGCCGCTGCCTTGCAGAATGTTCACGCCGCGCACAAAATCGCGGGCTTTTTCCACGGCATACTGCTGCAGCTCCACGCCGTAGAGGTTGGTGAAACCAGCCGCCTGCAGGCCCACCAGCTGCATGCCGGTGTTGCAGCCCACCTCCAGAATGCGCGCGTCGCGGGGCAGGTCGCCAAGAAACTCCGCGTTCATTTCCAGCTTGGTGTGGCCGTAGAGGTCGCGGTAAAACTCGTTCCACTCATCCAGCGGGCGCGAATTACGGTCGGTGTATTCCCGGCCAAAATCGCCGGACCAGAAATCTTCTTGTTGGGTGTGCTGCAAGGGTTGGAAGTTATTTAAGAAGCGGAACGTCATGCAGCGCGCAGCGAAGCATCTCGCGTGGGGTAGTAATCATTTGCCATTGCGGGCGAAATGCTTCGCTGCGCGCTGCATGACGGGCTTATTTACTGTTCGTTTGTAGTTAAGAATTCTCTAATGCATGCCACCACGTAGTCCTGCTCCTCGTCGGTCAGGGTTGGGAAAAGCGGGATGCTGAGGCAGTGGGCGTAGTATTCTTCCACCAGCGGGAAATCGCCGGCGCGCCAGCCCAAGCCTTCGTAGTACGGCATGCGGTGCACGGGAATGTAGTGCACTTGCGTGAAAATTTGCTTGGTTTTCAGGAAATCATATAGCCCTTTGCGGTCGGCTACCTCAATGACGTAGAGGTGGTACGCATGGCCGGAGCAGCCGGGGGCCAGCACCTTGACGCCCGATACTTGAGCAAAGGCTGCGTCGTAGCGCCCCGCCAATTGGCGGCGGCGCGCCAGGCCTTCGTTGGCGCGGGCCAGCTGGCTGAGGCCGAGGGCGCAGTTGAAATCAGGGAGGCGGTAGTTGTAGCCCAGCTCCTGCATTTCCATGTACCAGCCGCCCTCCGATTCGCGGCGGAGGTCGGCCGGGTCGCGGGTAATGCCGTGGGTGCGCAGCCGCAGCAGGCGGTGAAACAGGCGCTCGCTGTTGGTGGTAATCATGCCGCCCTCGCCGGTGGCGATGTGCTTCACGGGGTGAAAGCTGAAGATGGCCAGGTCGGCGAAGTTGCCGTTGCCGCAACGCTGCTCCTGGCCTTGCGCGTCGATGAAAAAGCCGCCGGGCGCGTGGCAGGAATCCTCAATAATCCATAGGCCAAACTCGTCGGCCAGTTGGCGCGCCGCTTCCAAGTCCACGGCCAAGCCTGCAAAATCAACCGGAATCAGGCCCGTGAAATGGCCCTTGGGATGGGCTTCCAGCAGCGCGCGCACCTTGGCCAAATCAATGAGGCCGGTGCTTGGGTCAATGTCGGCAAAGTGGATTTCGCCGCCGCAGTAGCGCACGCAGTTGGCCGACGCCGAGAACGTAAGCGGCGTGGTGATAACCCGCTGGCCGGGCTGCACATCCAAGGCCAGCGCGCACAGGTGCAGGGCCGCGGTGCCGTTGCTCACGGCCACGGCGTAGCTGGCGCCCACGTAGGCGGCAAACTGCCGCTCGAACTCGGCCACGGTAGGGCCCTGGGTCAGGAAATCGGCTTGCAGGGCAGCTGTGACGGCGGCGATGTCGGCCTCGGTGATGTTCTGGCGGCCGTAGGGCAGGGGCCGGGTGGGCTGAAAATCGGTTTCAGGCATAGCGCGGCTGCTTAAGCTTGAAATTCGGCGTCCACGTGCAGCCGAATTTCGTCCCGAATCTGCTCGGCATTCAGCCACTCCTCGTTGTTGGCCGAGTCGTACTGGAAGCCCAGCGGCACGCGCTTGCCGTTGAAATTCGCAATGAACTTCTCCACGTCCCAGGTCGGCATCGAGGGCAGAATGACGTAGTACCGGTCCAGCTCCACGGTGCTCAGTGCGTCGGTTTCGGTTATCATGGCCTCGTGCAGCTTTTCGCCGGGGCGGATGCCCACGATGCGCTGCTCGCACTCCGGGCCGATGGCGCGGGCCACTTCCGTAATTTTATAGGAAGGAATTTTGGGCACGAAAATCTCGCCGCCCCAGGCGTGCTCCAGGGCGTAGAGCACCAGGTCCACGCCTTCTTCCAACGAGATGTTGAAGCGCGTCATGTCGGGGTGGGTGATGGGCAGCACGCCGGTGTGGCGCTGCTGCATGAAAAACGGCACCACCGAACCGCGCGAGCCAATTACGTTGCCGTAGCGCACCACCGAAAAGCGCAAGTCGCGTGCGCCCTTCATGTTGTTGGCGGCCACAAAGAGCTTGTCGGAGCACAGCTTGGTGGCGCCGTACAGGTTGATGGGCGCGGCGGCCTTGTCGGTGCTCAGGGCCACCACTTCTTTCACCCCGCAGTCGAGAGCGGCATTAATGACGTTTTCGGCCCCAAAGATGTTGGTTTTGATGCACTCCATCGGGTTGTACTCGGCGGCGGGCACTTGCTTGAGGGCGGCGGCGTGAATCACAATGTCGATGCCTTCGCAGGCGCGGTGCAGGCGCTCGCCGTCGCGCACGTCGCCAATGAAATAGCGAATGGCCGGGTACTTGGCGGGGCTGAACTCCTGGCTCATCTCGTACTGCTTCAGCTCGTCGCGCGAGAACACCACCAGGCGTTTCACCTGCGGGAATTTTTCGAAAACGGTGCGCACGAATTGCTTGCCGAACGAGCCGGTGCCCCCGGTGACGAGGATGGATTTGTGGTTGAGGTCGAGAGCCATGAAAAAGAAAATGCCAGAACGGGACTGCAAAAGTAGTTCAGGCGGGGTTAGGGCATCCCATGGTTTGTCATCCTGAGCGCAGCGAAGGACCTTCTCACTCCGGCGCAACTTAATTGCTGCCAATCGTTCTAACCTGATAAGGTCCTTCGCTGCGCTCAGGATGACAAACTGATGGCAACTGCTGTTCCTCACAAACGCCCATCGCTCCCGACCTTTGGCCCGCGGAGCACCTGCCGCGTTTCGAATGCTGTTCAACTCCCTCCACTTTCTGGTCTTTTTCCCGGTTGTTGTCGGGCTTTACTTTGGGTTGGCCCCGCGGTGGCGCGGGCCGCTGCTGCTGCTGGCCAGCTACTACTTCTACATGAGCTGGCGGGCCGAATACGCCCTGCTCTTGCTGGCCACCACCTTGCTCGACTACTACAGCGGCTACCGCATGAGCCAGCTGCCCACCAAGCGCGAGCGGAAACCCTACCTCTACCTCAGCCTGGCCAGCAACCTGGGCACGCTGTTCGTTTTCAAGTACTTCAACTTTTTCCGCGACGCCGTGGGGCAGTTGGCGGAGGCACTGCACCTGCCCACCGGCGCCGGGCCCGTGATGGGGCTGTTGCTGCCGGTGGGCGTGTCGTTCTACACGTTTCAGTCGGTGGGGTATATCATCGACGTGTACCAGGGCCGGCTGGAGGGCGAGCGCAACTTCGGCCGTTTTGCCTTGTTTGTGGCGTTTTTTCCGCAGCTGGTGGCCGGACCCATCGAGCGCGGCGGGCACATGCTGCCGCAGTTTCGCCGCACGCACGCCTTCGATTATGCGCGCGTGGTGAGCGGCTTGCGCCTCATGGCCTGGGGTTTATTCAAAAAAGTGGTAGTGGCCGACCGGCTGGCTCTGCTGGTGAACCCGGTATTCAACAACCCCCGCCAGCACCATGAAGGCCCCATTTTGCTGCTGGCTACGCTGGCCTTTACCTTTCAGATTTACGGCGACTTTTCGGGCTACACCGACATGGCCCGCGGTGCCGCCCGGGTGCTGGGATTCGACTTCAACCTGAATTTTCGCCAACCGTATTTGTCGGCTTCAGTGCCCGAGTTCTGGCGGCGCTGGCACATCTCGCTCTCCAGCTGGTTCCGCGACTACGTGTATATCCCGCTGGGCGGCAGCCGGGTAGCGCCGGCCCGGGCCTACGCCAACCTGCTGGCTGTGTTCCTCATCAGCGGCCTGTGGCACGGGGCCAACTGGACGTTTCTGGTGTGGGGCGGCCTGCACGGCGTGTACCTCGTGCTCAGCACCTGGGCCCGACCCCTGCGCGAGCGGCTGGCCCAAGCTACCGGCTTGGCCCGGCGGCCGGCCCTGCGCCGCGCCGTGGGCGTGGCGGTTACGTTCGGGCTCGTGGCCTACGCCTGGATATTCTTCCGGGCCAACACGCTGGCCGATGCCCTCTACATCAGCCAGCACCTGGCAAGCGGGTGGAGCAGCCTGAGCACTCGTCGGGTGGGTGCGTTGCTGCTCGACTTCTCCCAGCACTACCGGCCCGAATTAGCCGTGGCCTTTTTTAGTGTTTTTATCATGCTGATGGTAGAATACCTGGGCCGCAACCGCAGTCCGCAGGCCTGGGTGGCGGCCCAGCCGTTTGTGGTGCGGTGGGCCGGGTATGCTGGCCTAGTGCTGCTTATCCTGTACCTGGGCATTTTCAACAGCACCTCCTTCATCTACTTTCAATTTTGAAAAGGCCGGAAGCCATAGCCGTTAGGAAGTTGCTGGGGCGGTTGGCGCTGCTGCTGGTGGCGGCGTTGGTGGGGGCGTTGGCCTTGGGGCCGGTGGTGTTGCGGGGCCGTGTCGATGCTTTTTACGGCCGTTTCACCAGTCCGCAGGCCGGCTCGCTGATTCTGGGAACGTCGCGGGCGGCGCAAGGCATTCGGCCATCGGTGCTGAACCAGCGGTTAGCTGGGCAATACGCGGGCCCGCTGCTCAACTACGCTTTCACCCTCACGCATTCGCCCTACGGGCCGGCGTATTTGCGCAGCATTCAGCGCAAGCTGCGGCCAGAGGTGCTCAATGGCCTGTTCGTCGTGGCCGTCGACCCGTGGTCGTTGTCGCTGAACGGTCCGGAAGGAGTGTACCCCGAAGACAACTCCTTCATCGGCCAGCTCGACCAAGTAAGCCAGAATCCCAACTTACCCTACCTCGCGCGCTACCAAACCAAGCCGCTCTACCGGCTACTGCTCGACTTTGCCACCGCGACCGAGCGCCTGCACCCCGACGGCTGGCTGGAAGTCAACATCGGCACCGACAGTGCGCAGGTGCGGGCCCGCACCGCCCGCAAGCTGCAGGACTACCGCCGGCTGGCCGCAGCCCAGCACCCATCGGCGGGCCGCCTCGCGGCCTTGCGCCAAACCGTGCAGCTATTGAGACTGCACGGCAAGGTGTGCCTGGTGCGCATGCCCGTTGGGGCCGCGCTGCTGCAACTAGAGCAAGTCTACCAGCCGGGCTTCGACCAACAAATGCGTCAGCTCGCCGGAGCCATGGCCGTGCCTTACCTGGATTACAGCACCGCGCCTTACGTGACTACCGACGGCAACCACCTGCAAAAAGATGCCAGCGCCACATTCAGCGCGCAATTATCTATCGATTTAAACCGCGTTCTGTACAAAAATTAATTGCTGGAGGAATAAATAAAAAGGGCCCCTTGCTCAAGCAAAGGGCCCTTTTTTAATAAGTGAAGAGGTTGAATATCTCTTTATTCCACTGTCACGCGTTTCACAACCGGCGTCGTTCCGAGCTGCATGCGCAGGGAATAAACGCCTTTGGCAAGGTGGGAAACCTCAACAATCGTGGCCGCGCCGTTTGGGGCCAGGGAAATATCGGCTCCAACTTGTTGGCCCAAGCTATTGAAAAGTCGTGCCTGCACGGCCGTGCTCGTGGCCTGCCGGGGGAGCGTTACCGAGAATTGCCCGCGGGCCGGGTTCGGGTAAAGCGCCACCTCTGCTGCCAACTGGGCCGAGGCCGAAGCCAGCGGGCCACTTGCCGGCCCAAAGCGCAGCTCAAAGCGGTTGGTTTGGGCCTGCGCGGCTTCCGTCGCCGTCACGGAAAAAGCGTAGCTGCCTTGCTGACTCAAATTCACCAGCTGGCCGGTTTTTGCGTCGAACAGGTACGCAGTCAAGGTTGCGGGCAGGTTCAGGAGTTGCTCGGCCCGCACCGTGTAGTTGCCCGCTGAGGGCACGCCCACGCTCAGTCCAACGGCCGTGGCAGAAGTGAATTGGGCCAGTCCGCTGATGGCCAGCCACTCGCCGGTGCCGGCCGCCGCACCAAAGTTGAGCCCGCTGGGGTTGGCCATTTTCGTAGCGTCAAAGCTCGAGTCGAACCCGTTGGTAGCGCCGTTCTCCGCGTACACAAACAGGTTGTCGCTCGGGCCCGTCTTGCCTTGCAGGGCAAGCTGCACCAGGGGCCGAGTCTCCCCGCCACGGCGGAAAGGCACCTGGCTGGCGTAGCTGGTCACGCGCTGGGCGTTGCGGAAGGTGAGGCCGCCCGACGTTTGGCCCGCCGCCACCCGCACAAAAAAGCCCTGGCTGGAGCCGATGAGCGGGTTGCCGCTGCCCACGCCGTTCACATAGGCGCGGTAGGTGCCGCTGTACTGCCCGCTGCTCTCAAACACGTACATGGAAGCATCTAGGTTCGGGCGGTCAGCGGCCGCCACCAGGGTCCAATTGAGGGGCGAAGGGTAGGGGTTGCCCACCAGGGCCCACCCACTCTCGGCCGCCGTCGCGCCAGTTGTGCGCGCCAGCGGCACCGTTACGTCCCCAGCATTGAGCGCCCCCGCAAAGTCAACTTTTGCCGAGCCGCCGATATTCACGGTGTAGCCCCGGCCCACGGCCATGGCGTCGCCGGTACTGCTGGGCGACACCCACCCTTTGTCGAACGCGCTGAGGTTGTTGCTGGTGGTGGCCAACCGGCTCTGGTCGTAGCCATAAACGGTCGGGAACGGCGTGATTTGGTTCGGCGTGGCCGAGCCGTTGTAGACGGAGTTCACCACCGGCGCGAAGCCGGCCGTAGCTAGGTCGGCTACGGTGGTGCTGGCCACGGGAGCGCTATAGTGGCGGTAGCCCAGGCCAGAATTGACGGGGTCGATGTAGCGCTGCACCACCGCCGTATTGCCCTGCACCACCCCGGTGCTGCTGTTCACCACCAAGGCCGTGCCCGTGGCGCTGGAAGGCAGCGTCAGTGGGAAGTTATTGAGCACGAGGTTGCCGGCTGCGCCAATCGTGAGTGCCTGCATCACGGTTTCGACGGCGGTCAGCGTCACGGCGTTGGCGTTGGTGGTCGTCAGATTGCGCACCTGGCTGGGCAGGGCGCCGCCCGTTACTTGGGCCACGGTGCCGTTGTAGATGTAGCTCGCGTCGTTGCTGAAAGTCCGGGTGCCCAGCAGGCGAACGGAGCCTGTGGGGCCAGTGGCTTCAATGCCGGCAGGGTCACAAATACCCAACGTTCCTCCGGCTGCAAGCACGAAATTGCCTGGGCCCGTGAGCGGCTGGCAGGCGGTCAGCAAGGTGCCGCCGTCTTGCACGGTGAGAGTGCCAGCCACGGTGAGGGAGCCCGTTAGCGTAGCAACACCCGCGCCACCGGTAGCCGGGCCAGTTACGGTCACGTTGCCGTAGTTACCGCTTACGTTCTGCGGTGTGCTTACTACCAAATCGGGCAGGGCCGTGAGCTGATTCAGGCGTACGCTAACACCAGCGCTGGCAAAATTGGCCGCCAGAAAATCCAGGTCGCCGTCGTTGTCAACATCGGCCGTCGCAATGCCATTTGGATTGGTACCCGTGAGCACCGTGCTGCTGTTGCCAAATACTCCGGCTCCGTTATTTAAACGCACGGTCAGGTTATTCGAGTCAAAGTTTACCACCGACATATCTAAGTCACCGTCGCCGTCGAGGTCGGCCGCCGAAATACTGCTGGGGCCATCGCCTGTCGTGTATTCTGCTCCACCAAGGAACGTGCCGCTGCCGTTGTTGAAGCGCACGCTGGCGTTGTCGCTGCCATAGTTGGCGCTCATCAAATCCAGGTCGCCGTCGCCGTCAAGGTCACCCAGCGACACCCAGCGCGGCCGACTGGCCAACACCGGGTCCGAGCCGCCGCCGAAATTGCCGTTGCCGTCATTCAGACGCACGCTAACGGTGCTGCTGCCCCCGCCCCAATTGGCGGTTAATAGGTCAAAATCACCATCTCCGTCGACGTCGCCCGTTTGTACGTTAAAAGGAAGCGTGCCCACACTCACGGTCGAGCCGCCGCTGAAAATGCCATTGCCGTCATTCAGGCGCACCGTCACGGTATTATCAACGCCGTTCGTGGCTAAGAAATCCTGGTCGCCGTCTCCATCAACGTCCGCCGTGGTAATGCTTTGGGGCTGAACGCCCACCGTGTATTCCGCGCCGCCGCTGAACAGTCCGCTGCCGTTGTTGAAGCGCACGCTGACGGAATTGGCGTTGTAGTTGGCAGTGAGAAAATCCAGGTCGCCGTCGCTGTCGATGTCGGCCGTCACCACGCTTCGGGGCTGGCTGCCCACGCCCGGGTTCGTGCCGCCACTAAAAACGCCGCTGCCGTTGTTCATCCGCACGCTCACCGAAGCCCCACCGAACGTGGGGGTAAGCAAGTCCAGGTCGCCATCATTATCGACATCAGCCACTGTCACGTTGTAGGGGTTGCTACCCACGCTGGGGTCCGAGCCACCGCTGAAGGTGCCATAGCCTCCCGTGGCTGCTGCCGTAAATTGGAACGTGCGCGGCAAGGCCAGGACACCGCTGCTGCTTTGGGCTGCCCTAGTCACGCTCACCTTTACCACTTCGCCCGGGCGAAAATCAGCCGATGGAGAAAACGTCAGGGCGTCGTTATTCACTGTAACGGTCCCGCTGGTGCCAGACCGCATTCCACCGCGCTGGCTGCTGAAAATCCGGAGCGCCGCCATAGAGCCGGCGGTCAGGTTATGGCTGAACCGAACCGTAACAGGACTGGTGCGAACGACGGCACTTTGATTAGGTGCCGGCGCAACCGAGCTGACGGTAGGTTGGGCGCTAGCTGAAAAGGCCAGCAGGCCCACGACTGGAGCCGCAAGAGCGAGCCTAGCAGTGTAGAGTTTTTTGGTCATAAAGTAGAATGAGACGTTGAAAATCGGAACAAGGTAAGGTGCTGGTTTGGAAGCTTTCGCTACAGTTCCGCCGCAATGCGCGCCAGTTCCCCCGCCAGCCCGCGGCGGGAGTAGCGGGAGTGGCTCACGGCCGGCAAATCGAGGTTGGGATTGAGGCGCCACTGGGCTATCAGCGCCTCCAGGGTTTCGCGCATCAGCCCCGCATCTTGGTAGGGCAGGGCCTGGCCGGCGCTGCACTCCTGCAGCAGGTTGTCGGCGTCGGAGCCGGCGGGACCCACGCACAGAATGGGCTTATTGGCCGCCAAGTACTCGAACACTTTGCCGGGCAGAATGCCGAAGTTGCGCGGCACGTCCGGAATGGCCATGAGCAAGGCCGAAGCGTTGAGTAGGTAGTCCACCGATTGGTCGTGTGGCACGAAGGGGATGTACTCCGTGATGGGCAGCAGCCCGGCCCGTGCTATCTGCTGGCGCAATTCCTTCGACACTTGCCCCACGAAGCGCAGCCGCAGCGGCACCTCGGGATGCGCAGCCGCGCAAGCGGCGAGGGTTTCCAGCAGCCGCTCGATGCGGTAAAGCTCCGTGATGGTGCCCGTGTGGGTGATGCGCAGGCAGTCGGTGGGCGGCTGGGACGGCTTCTGAAAGTCCGACTCGTCGTAGCCGTTCGGCAGCACGTGGAACTTGGCCGAAGGCTGACCGGGCAGTTTGGCCAGAAATAGGCGCTTGGTTTCGGGCGAGGTCACCAGCACGGCATCGGCCTGGGTGAGCACTTGGCGCTCGTACCGCGTGTCGAGCCAGGTGGCCATCGGCGTGTGGTGCAGGTCTTTGTAGTAGTAAATGTCCGTCCACGGGTCGCGCAGGTCGGCCAACCAGCGCAGGCCGTGGCGCTTTTGCAATTCCAGCCCGATGAGTTGGGTGGAGTGGGGCGGCGACGAGGTAAGCACGGCGTCGAACGTCTCGCCCGCGGCCAGCAGCTTCTCCACGGCGGCCAGGGCGTGGCGGTTCCAGCCGCGGCGTGGGTCGGGAATGAACAGGTTGCCGCGCACAAAGCGCAGGGCCTTTTGCATCAGACCGGGCTGGCCTTCGTTGGCGAAGCCGCCATACGGCACGGCTCGCCCCGTCAGCTTCTTATAGCTCTCAAAGGGCTCCGAGGTTTTGGTTCGGATGACGCGCACTTCGGGCGGCACTTCGGCCAGCAGGCTCTCGTCGAGCACCGGGTAGGTGGCGTGGGCGGGGTCCACGGTAATTACCGTGGGCTCCACGCTAAAGTGCCCCAGGTGCTTCACAAATTTCAGGCAGCGCTGCACGCCGGCTCCGCCCGAAGGCGGCCAATAATAGGTGATGACGAGCAGGCGCAGCGGGCGGGAGGGGGGCACGGAAACCGGAAACAGAAAGCGGGCCGCGAAGGTACGCCGTTTGCCGGTTTTCGGGCTTTTATGGGTAGTTTTACGTTTTAATCATTCTTCCATCCTCTGTTCGCCATGGCCGATAGCAATTCCGAAATTCTTGCGCTGCTCGCCGAATCGATGCGCGCTGCCGACCGGGACCGCGAAGAAAACATGCGCCGTTTCGAGCGCCTGACCGAGGTGATGGTGGACGGCTTTGGCCGGCTGGAAGGAAAAATAGGCGAAACCAACGTCCGCCTCGACCACCTCACCGGCCGCGTGGACCACCTTACTGAACGCGTGGACCACCTCACCGTTGAAGTGGCCTCCCTGAAAGTCGAGGTGACCGAAATGAAGAATGACATGCACGAGGTCAAAACTGATATCCGCGAAATCAAGGTGCAAGCTCAGGAAACCAACCGCCGCTTGGCCAACACCTTCGACCACGTGGGCCAACTCACCGAAGCCACTCAGGCGTCGGAGCTGCGCCTCGCCCGGGTGGAACAGGCCTACCAGCCCACCAACGCCGAACTCGACGCCCGCCTGCGGGCCGTGGAAGCGCAGTTGCGCAACGCCTCCTAACCCCGCCGTTGGGACCCCAAATAATCCGTTTGAATCTGTTAAAATCCGTTAAATCTGCGGTCAATGTTCGATAATCTCCAAACCAAGCTCGACCGGGCCATTAAGACCCTAAAGGGCCAGGGCAGCATCTCGGAAATCAACGTCGCGGCCACCATCAAGGAAATCCGCCGCGCGCTGGTCGATGCTGACGTTAACTACAAGGTCGCCAAAGACGTAACCGACAAAATCAAGGACGCCGCCATGGGCCGCGACGTGCTCACGGCCGTGTCGCCGGGCCAGCTCATGGTCAAAATCGTCTACGACGAGCTGACCGAATTGATGGGCGGCGAAAAGAAAGACATCACCATCAAAGGCGACCCGGCCGTGATTCTGCTTTCGGGCCTCCAAGGCTCGGGCAAAACCACATTTGCCGGCAAGCTGGCCAGCTACGTGAAGAAGCAGGGCCGCAACACCCTGCTGGTGGCCTGCGACGTGTACCGCCCCGCCGCCATCGACCAGCTGAAAGTACTGGGCGAGCAAATCGGCGTGGAAGTGTACGCGGAAGTCGAGAACAAGAACCCCGTTGAAATCTCGCGCAACGCCATCGACTACGCCCGCAAAACCGGCAAGAAGGTGGTCATCATTGACACCGCCGGCCGCTTGGCCGTGGACGAGCAGATGATGCGCGAGATTGAGGCCGTGAAGGCGGCCATCAACCCGAGCGAGACGCTGTTCGTGGTGGACTCCATGACCGGCCAGGACGCCGTGAACACTGCCAAAACCTTCAACGACCGCCTGAATTTCGACGGCGTGGTGCTCACCAAGCTCGACGGCGACTCGCGCGGCGGCGCGGCTCTCAGCATCCGGGCCGTGGTGGAGAAGCCCATCAAGTTCATCTCGACCGGCGAGAAGATGGACGCGCTCGACCTGTTCTACCCCGACCGCATGGCCCAGCGCATCCTGGGCATGGGCGACGTGATTTCGCTGGTGGAGCGCGCGCAGCAGCAGTTCGACGAGGACGAAGCCAAGCGCATCAACGCAAAAATCCGCAAAAACCAGTTCAACTTCGACGACTTCCTCTCGCAGCTGGAGCAAATCAAGAAGATGGGCAACATCAAGGACTTGATGGGCATGATTCCAGGCATGAGCAAGGCCATGAAAGACGTCGAAATCGATGACGATGCTTTCAAACCCGTCGAGGCCATCATCAAGAGCATGACCAAGCAGGAGCGGGCCAACCCCGACCTGATAAACGGCTCACGCAAGAAGCGCCTGGCCAAAGGCTCGGGCACCGACATTCAGCAAGTAAACGCGCTGATGAAGCAGTTCGAAGACATGCGCAAAATGATGCGCACCATGAACAAAATGAGCCAAACCAAGGGCGGCCTGGCGCAAATGCAGAAGATGATGGGCGGCATGAAAGGCGGCCCGGGCGGCATGATGCGCTAGGTTTTTTGCTCCGCCAACGTTTGCGGAAAGTAGTAGACTTATTTAAAGAAATATAGTGAGTTAACCGGCTTGATATGAAGCACTAAAAGAAATAATTATTCTTCGCGGAATTTTTTGGTGCAATTGTTGTTGCTCCTATCGTGAAAGAATAGTTTTTTAAGGTGTTTTGGTATGGAAAAGGACGCCCCCTTGGGACGTCCTTTTTTTATTGCCCGTTGGCGAGCGGAGCCGGAAGTATTGAAGCTGTTTTAGCAAGTTGGCACCGCCCGGTCCGACGCCCTAGGCGTCCGACCGGTTGCCGCACACACGATACTGCGACGGCCGTGTACCGACACTCAGTCGGACGCCTAGGACGCCGGACCGGCAAGTGACACACTTCCTAAACCGCTTCATTGGGCGGACTGGCGCTGCGCAACCCCGCTGCGGCTGTTGTGACTTTCTATGGGTAATATTACCCTAAACAACAACCACATGGCGGCGCTTTGGAAACGGCATCGACTGTTTCAACTGCTGCCATTAGCCCCACTGTTATGAAAAAACAGCTTCTTGGTTTTCTGCTGTGTGCACCCTGGCTGGCCCAGGCCCAGGCACCCGCCCCGTTCGTGTTGAAGGGCAAGTTGGGGAAAGCCGTTCCTTCGGGGAAAGTGTATTTGTGGCGTCCCAACGTCGGTTTCACCGATTCCGCCGTCGTGACCAACGGTCGTTTCGAGCTGAAGGGCACCGTGGCTTCCCCGGTTCAGGCGCGGCTGTCGCTCCTGCAGAAAGGTGCCTTCATGCGCGTGCGCACCGGGCAAGCCGACAACTCGAAGTTTTACCTGGAAAAAGGGACCATCACCTTCACCAGTCCCGATTCGCTGGCCCACGCCAGCATTGCCGGCCCCAAACTCACCACCGAGTTCGAGAAGCTGCAAACCTTGCTGAAGCCCAGCAACGAAAAAATGAAGGCGCTGATGGCCGACTACCGCGCCGCCACGCCCGAGCAACGCAAGGCGCCGGAGTTTATGAAGAGCATGGAAACGCGCGACGAGGCCATTTCCAAGGAGCAGAACCTGGTGTATGAGGCCTTTATCAAAGCCAACACCGGCTCCATGGTCAGCCTGGACGCGGTGAAGGCGGTGGGCGGGTCGGTGCCCAACTATGCCGAGATTGCGCCCTTGTTTGCGTCCCTGGCACCAGCGGTGAAAGACAGTCCGGAGGGCAAAAAGTACGGGGCCAAGTTGGAGGCACTGAAGGCCGTGGCCATCGGGGCGGTGGCGCCCGACTTCACCATGAACACGCCTGACGGCAAGGCCGTGGCCCTGAGTAGCTACCGCGGCAAGTACGTGCTGGTCGATTTCTGGGCCAGTTGGTGCGGCCCCTGCCGCCAGGAAAACCCCAACGTGACCAAGGTGTACAACGAGTACAAAACGCGCAACTTCGACATCCTGGGCGTGTCGCTCGACACGGAAAAGGCCCGCGACAAATGGCTCAAAGCCATTCAGGACGACCAATTGGCCTGGACGCAGGTTTCGGACCTCAAGGGCTGGCAGAACGCGGCGGCCACCAGCTACAGCGTGCAGGCCATTCCGCAGAACTTTCTGGTGGACCCCAGCGGCAAGATTGTCGCCACCAACCTGCGCGGCGATGCCCTAAAAACGACGTTGGCCCAGTTCATCAAGTAAGCTCCTGAGCGCTCCTGCTGTGCCACAAAACGGCCCCGACTCACCGTCGGGGCCGTTTTTGATTTAATCCTCGCCAGTAAGCGTTGGGTGAATGCAACCGAACTATTTGCCAGGCTGATTGTCTGCGAAAGCGAGCTTTCCTTTTGGGAGCAATTTTTGGGGTTTCGGTTGTAAGGGAGAGCAAGGCTGTGCGTCTGACTGGGCACACCGCCGGGCTAGGGCAGGGGCGTACCTTGCGGCACTTCCGTGTTATCGTTTTTACTATGAAGCAGCTCATCGAAAAGCATTCGCTCGCCATCCGCTGGTTTCACTGGGTGAACTTTCCCGTGCTCAGCCTCATGATTTGGAGCGGGCTGTGGATATACTGGGCCAACGACGTGTACCGCCTGGGCTGGGGCGATACCACGTTGTTTAAGTTCTTTCCGCAGTCGTTTTACGAGGCGTTCGACGTCGACCACAAGCTGGCCAAAGGCATGGCCTGGCACTTCGTGCTGATGTGGGTCTTCTTCCTGAATGGCCTGCTGTACGTGCTCTACACCATCTTCTCGGGCGAATGGCGCTACTTATTGCCCAACCGACACTCCTTCAAGGAAGCCGTCCAGGTCACGCTGCACGACCTGGGGCTGCGCAAAGAGCCGCTGCCGGTGCGCAAGTTCAACGGGGCCCAGCAGATTGCCTATACCTCCGTGATACTGATGGGGTTGGGCTCAGTCCTCACGGGGCTGGCCATTTACAAGCCCGTGCAGTTTGGCTGGCTCACCACCTTGCTGGGCGGCTACGAGTTTGCCCGCGTCTTGCATTTCGCCCTCACCATCGGCTACGTGCTGTTTTTCCTGGTGCACATCGCCCAAGTGGTGCGCGCCGGCTGGAACAACTTCCGCGCCATGGTGGCCGGCTTCGAGATTGAAGAAGTCGACCCCGCCACCCGCGAAATCAAGGCCGGCCCCACGACCCTGTCCGCCGCCGATGCCACCCTTTCCAGCAAATAACTGTTGCTTGCCGTATGAATGACGAAACTCCCGCGCAGGTTCCGGGCGACCAGGCCCGCCCGCCGCTCGTTCCGGAAGCCGAGGTATTGGCCGAGGCGCGTCGGCGTTCGCGCCGCTCGTTTATTGGGTTGGGGCTGGCCGGATTGGCGGGCTTGGGCGGCTGGGGCTGGCTGCTCTCGCGCCCCAACGACGCGGGCATTCCGCAGCCCCTGCGCAAAGTGCTCGACGCCAACAGCCGCCTGACCAGCGCCTATTACAAGCAAACGCGCTTGGCGCCGGAGTTCCCCCGGAGCCGCGCCCGCATGCCCCGCAAAAACGGCAAAGCAGGCCTCAAAACCGCCCTCGACCCGGCCGCGTGGCGCTTGCAGGTGAAGGACTTTGCCACCGGCCGCACCCAAGAATTTTCGCTGGCCGACATTCAAGCCTTGCCCCGCGTAGAAATGACCACCGAGCTGAAGTGCATCGAGGGCTGGAGCACCGTGGTGAACTGGACGGGCGCACGTTTCTCCGATTTCCTGGCGCGCTACCCGCTGGCCGCGCGCACCGGCCAACCGGCCGACCCCCAAAACCCGGCCGCCAACCTAGCGCCTTACGTCGACATCCGCACGCCCGACGAAGAATACTTCGTGGGCCTCGACATGCCCAGCGCCTTGCACCCGCAGACCTTGCTGTGCTACGAAATGAACGGCCAACCCCTCACCGACGGCCACGGGGCACCGCTGCGCTTGGTAACGCCCCTCAAATACGGCATCAAGCACATCAAGCGCATTGGCAGCATCGCCTTCGCCGACACCCGCCCGAAGGATTATTGGGCCGAACTGGGCTACGATTGGGACGCCGGCCACTAATGCCACTACCAAAAAGCCCAGGGCGGCCGGCTCTCTATTGAACCGGCCGCCCTGGGCTTTTTGGTAGCGTTGTGATTTTAGTGCACCACGCGCACTTTGTAGTGCTCGGGAGCTTGGTCGGTGGCCGGCACCAGCCAGGCCCCAACGCGGCTGGGCCCGTAGCCCAGGTTCACTTTCACCCATTCGTTGCGGGTGGGCAGCAGTTCAATTATTTCAGCTTCCAACCGGGCTAATTCCTGCTTGAGGCTTTGGGGGTTTTGGGTGCGCTCGTTGTCGTTCTGGCCAACGCGTTGCGCCGAGGAGCCCTGCTTTTGGGCTTCGGTGGCGCGGTGCAGGGCTTTTTCGGTTTCGAGAAAGGCTTTGGCTTTTTCTTCCAGGGGAATGAGGGCGGGGGCCAGGTAGTCGAGGTTGGATGCCATGGGGAGCAGCTGGGAATAAGAATGAGGGTGGCGCGCGGAACGCGGGTTGCAGAACGCGCTTGGGAGCGAAAAGATACAGCCGCGCGGCTTCCGTCCTCACGCGGGCGGTTGGTTGGAATCGGCGGCTGGCCGGTTGCGCTGGCATTTTTCGCCGCAGTACTTCACGGCTTCCCAGTTGGCCCGCCATTTTTTGCGGTACTCGAACGGCCGGCCGCAGGTGACGCATACTTTGGTGGGCAACTGGCCTTTGCGAAGTTTGGAGGGAAGCATAGCGGCAAGCGAGGAGGGGAACTGCGATGCAAACCAGCCAGCTTCCCGCGAAGTTTTGGGTACTTTTCGGGCCTCGAACGCTGGTTGCCGCTGCGGCCCCACCACCCAGGCGCTCGGCTTTTTCCTCTATGACCACCACCAACGCTCCCGACATTCTGGGCCAGGGCCTACTGGCGTACCACCGCGGCAACGCCGACGCGACGCTCACCGTGCACTGCAACGTGGCCGACGACGAGCCGCTGTCCGCCTCGTACTTCTTCCGCACCCTACTGCAAATGCCCGAGCTGGAGCGCCTGGCCCTGGACCAATGCCGCGGCCGGGTGCTGGACCTGGGCGCCGGGGCCGGCTGCCACAGCCTGGAGCTGCAAAGCCGCGGCTTCGACGTGAAAGCGGTGGACGTGTCGGCCGGGGCCGCCCAAGTCATGACCGAGCGCGGCGTGCGCACCGTGGCCCGCCACGACCTGTTCGACCCGCTACCGCCCACCGAGCTGCCTTACGACACCATCTTGCTGCTCATGAACGGCTTGGGCCTGGCCGGCACCCTGGAAGGGCTCGACAAGTTTCTGGCCCACGCCCGCACCATGCTGGCCCCCGACGGCCAGATTCTGGCCACCTCTTCGGATGTCCGCTACCTGTATGAAGACGAAGACGGCGCCCTGCTCATCAACCTCAACGGGCCGTACTACGGCGAAGTCCAATACACGCTGAGCTACGCAGGGCAGCAGGGAGCCACGTTCCCCTGGCTATTCGTCGATGCCGCGCTGCTCAACGACGCAGCCGAGGCCGCCGGGTACACCGCCGAGTTCCTGGGCGAGGACGATGACGAGCAGTACCTCGTGCGCCTCACCCCAGTAAAGTAGTGCGGACAAAGTAGCGCGGACTTTGTAGTCCGCGTCCCCGCGCCGGTAGCGCCGTTCGGGCATCGTTCGGGTGTCCGCCGGGGACGCGGACTACAAAGTCCGCGCTACTTATACTCGAGGCCGCTGTAAGTAACAATTTCGCCCGCTAGCCTTTTTCACCAGAAATTCTCATGACCGATAACGCCGTCACTTACCGCACGCGCTGGGCCGACATGGACCCCAACGGCCACATGCGCCACTCTGCCTACGCCGACTTCGCCGCCGACCAGCGCGTGGTGGTCCTGGCAAAAATTGGGTTCGACGTGGCCCGTTTTGCCCAGCTGCGGTTGGGCCCCATCCTGTTTCGGGAGGAAACCAAATACCTCAAGGAAATCAGCATCGGCGAAGAAATTCACGTTGATGGCCAGCTGGTCTCGGCCACGCCCGATGGGGCGCGGTGGACCATTGTGCACACCGTCTACAAAGCCGACGGCCGCGTGGCCGCCACGGTCACCGTCGACGGGGCCTGGCTCGACCTCGACCGCCGCAAGCTCACGGTGCCGCCCGCCGAGCTGGCCGCCGCGTTTGCCTCCATGCCCCGGATGGAAGACGCCGCCGGCTAGCTGGTGGCTCGCACGGCCGCGGCCGGGCGCAGGGCTTTGGTAATGCGGGCCACCTGTTGCTGATGATGCAGCAGGTGGTCGAGCAGAAATTCCATGACCTGGTAAATGGTAATCCGGCCCGAGCGCGGGTGCGGGAAGATGGCCCGGTTCAGCAGGCGCCCCGGAAACTCGTTGAGCAGGCGCTCCAGCTGGCGCCGCGACGACTCCCAAGTCCGGCGCAGCTCGGGCAGCGAGGGCACGTTGCCGGCATCGGTCAGCGTGGCCACGCCCCTGGGGGCTTTGTACTTGAGGCCGGGGAGGCGCAGCAGCAAGCGCACGAGCTGCGCCCGCAGGCGGGTGAGCAGGCCCACTTTGGGCAACTCTTCGTTGGCCTGCACCTTTTTCTGCACATATTGAATGATGTTGCCTTCGATGAACAACAGGTGGTGCACAACTTGGGCAGCCGACCATTTGCCCGGCGCTGGCGCGGTGGCACTGTCGGCCCCCAACGCTTCGGCCGAGGCCAGGAGGCGCTCGGTGGCCCTTTCCAGTTGTTCAAATTTGAGGTGCAGGCGGTGGTTCATGAGGGTGGGATTGGTGGGAGCGAGCGCTGAGGCGCAAAAGGTACGCCAATATTATAACTGGCGTTTTTTCAAGCCCTGGGCGGGGCCGTGCTTGTGCTTTCCAGAGCCACGCAGCCGCTTTCTGGCCTGGGCCCCTAGTTTTGTCCCGCATGTTTCCCCACCCACCGTTTCTGCGCGCAGCATGGCCCGTCCAAGTGCGGGTGCTTGTTGTGCTGCTGCTGTACGCCATCTACCTGCCCCTGAGTGGCTACACGCAAAGCCACTTCCGCTTCGATGCCGCTGAGTACTGGGAGCTGTCGCTGAAGTTTACCCCAAACGGGGGCTTCTCCCTGTTGGCTTTCGACGACCCGTTGCGGGGGTACCTGGGGCCGCTGCTGCTGTTGCCGGCCCGCTTGTTGGCGCACTTCACGGGGTGGTCCATCATGACCACGTCGAAGGTGCTGGGGGCGGGCTGGGCGGCGCTGCTTTTCGGCGTTGCCATTCCGGAGTTGTGGGCGCAGGTCACGGGGCGAGCTGTGTCGGGAGGGCGCTGGCTGGTGCTGGTGGGGCTTGCGTTCGCGTTTTGGCGGGGCTACTTCAACTTCACGCTTACCGACATGCCGGCGCTGGCGCTGCTCCTGCTGAGCATGGTGGCGGCGGGCCGGGCCGGCTGGGCGTGGGCCGTCGCGGCCGGGCTTTTGGTGGCCGCGGCCGTCAACATGCGGCCCGTGTACCTGGCCTGTGTTCCGGCTTTTGGGTGGCTGATGTGCCATGCCCGGCCGATGAGGAACGTGTGGCCGCGCCTGGCTGCGCTGGTGCTCGGGGCCGCGCTGGTGCTGCTGCCGCAGTTGCTCATCAACCGCCTGCATTTTGGGCAAAACACGCCGCTGGTGCTTGCCCGCCTGGCCGGCATCCAGGCCAGCAGTCTCTACCTGGAAAAGATGAATTGGGGGCTGGAGCAGCAGAAATACGAAACCACTTACGGCATCGATTACCCAGACCCCGCCGCGTTGTTTCTGGACCGAGCCGGTTCCCACCTCCTTCGCGAGGCCGGCGTTTCTTACTTTTCCACCTATCAGGCCTACGTGCAGGCCATGCTTAGTCACCCGGGTACCGCCGTAGGAATTGGCGCCCGGCATCTTTTCAATGGCCTCGACATTCAATACCCCACTCCGTATGTCAAGGCCATCTACCAACCTACCTGGGGGCTGGCCTGGTTGAATTATACCATGTGGTTTGGGGTGTGCTTGCTGCTGCTTCGCACGTCGTGGCGCCGTTGGCCACTTCGGCGCTGGCTGGTGGTGGCGGTGCTGCTTTTGCCGTGCCTGGGTACGTTGCCCATGGGCATGGAGTGCCGTTACCTGCTGCCGTTGCACCTGCTGCTGTGCGCGGCGCTCAGCTTCGGCTGGCCCGCCGAGTGGAATTGGGAGGCATTTGGGCGCCTTGCAACGGGCCGACGGCTGGCGTTGCTGGTTGCGTACTTTGGGTTTGTTGGGCTGTGCTTTGTCGTCTCCGCTTCGGCGCAAGCCACTTTGGAGTACGGTCCTCGCTCGTTGTTCTAAACTTTGTGGCTAGCAAGCAGAAGCATCCAAAAAAACGGTCATGCTGAGCGGAGTCGAAGCATCTCGCTTGCGCAAGTAATTCATTTAAGTAGTCGCGCAGAAGGAAGCGTATTTTCCGGTCCGACCGCCCGAGGCGGTCCGACCGGTTGCTGCCCGCGCGTTCCGGTAAACAACGACGACCGGTCGGACCGCCACGGGCGGTCGGACCGGCGGCTCGGCCCACTCCGCGCTTATTTCTGCACCACTACTTATCTATTGCAGTAGAGATGCTTCGACAAGTGGACGCCAGATGAGCGTGACGTTGTAATGGCTTACTGCCCACGCATCCTAGAACGATTGGAATTGGCTAACACATAAAAAAGCCCCGCTGGAATACCAGTGGGGCTTTTTTCTTCATCTTAATAAGCACACTTACGCTTTGGCGTAGGTCACTTCTTTCACGGCTTTCACCACGCGGGCCACGTTGGGCAGCGAGGCTTCGATGAGCGTAGGCGCGTAGGGCAGGGGCACGTCGGCGCAGGTGATGCGAATGACCGGGGCATCAAGGAAATCGAAGGCGCGGCGCTGCACGATGTAGGCCAGCTCGCCCGAGATGCTGGCCAGCGGCCAGGCTTCTTCGATGACCACCATGCGGTTGGTTTTCTTCACCGAGTTGATGAGGGTGTCGTAGTCGATGGGGCGCACCGAGCGCAGGTCAATTACTTCCGCCTCGATGCCTTCTTTGGCCAGTTCATCGGCGGAGGCGTAGGCCACTTTCATCATCTTGCCGAAGCTCACCAGCGTCACGTGCTTGCCTTCGCGCACGATGTTGGCTTTGCCGATTTCGAGGAGGTACTCTTCTTCGGGCACTTCGCCCTTGTCGCCGTACATCAGTTCCGATTCCATGAAAATGACGGGGTCGGGGTCGCGGATGGCGGCTTTCAGCAAGCCTTTGGCGTCGTAGGGGTTGCTGGGCACCACCACCTTCAGGCCGGGCGTGTTGGCGTACCAGTTCTCGAAGTTCTGCGAGTGCTGCGACGACAGCATGCCGGCGTTGCCGGTAGGCCCGCGGAATACGATGGGGCAGGAGTACTGGCCGCCCGACATCGAGTAGAGCTTGGCCGCCGAGTTAATGACTTGGTCGATGGCCACCAGCGAGAAGTTGAAGGTCATGAATTCGATGACCGGAATCAAGCCGTTGGCGGCCGCGCCCACGCCGATGCCGGCGAAACCCAGCTCGGCAATCGGGGTGTCAATCACCCGCTCGGGCCCGAACTCGTCGAGCATGCCCTGGCTCACTTTGTAGGCGCCGTTGTACTCGGCCACTTCTTCGCCCATCAGGAACACCCGCGGGTCGCGGCGCATTTCCTCGGACAGGGCCTCGCGCAAGGCCTCACGAAATTGAATTTGACGCATGGTTTTGGTTAGGTAAACAGCGGTTTTAGGCCGTCTGGCAAAGCTACGACAGCCCGGGGCGTTGGGCAAATTAGGGTAAGCGGGTGTGGGTGTAAGAGGGTGTGAGGTATAATCTATTTCGATGGGCAACTCTTACCCTCCTGCCTTCATACCCTCACCCCCTACTTCAGAGCCTCTCGAAATACTTTGCCTTGGGTATAATCCTGAAACTCCAGGTCCTCCACGGCGCGCTGGGCGTAGGTGCGGTCGAGGGCCACGGCTTGCTTGAGGAGGTCGCCCACGGAGGCTTCATTTTTCTGGCGGGCGGCCACCACGGCCATGCCATAAACCGGCGCGGCGGCCGTGGGGCGCAGCGTCTGGGCCAGCTTGTATTGCTCCAGGGCCAGGTCGTAGCCTTCGCGGCCCACCAGAATCAGGCCTTTGTTGAGGGCATTTTGGTAGGAAGGGCCGGCGTATTGCAGGCTGCGCAGGGCTTCGTCCGACTGGCCCACTTCGATTTCCAGCGCGGCGCGGTCCGAGAAGACTTTGCGCAGCAGCGGGCGCGGGCCACCCAGCTTGATGGCGTAATCGTAGTTCTGCAGGGCTTCAAGGCGGTCGCCGGCGCGGTGGTAGGCCGTGGCGGCGTGGTAGAAGAACTCGGCCGTGGGGTTGCGGTGCGCGGCCAGCGTGAAGTTGACGGCGGCGCGGCGGTAGTAAGCGGTGCGGGTTTTGGGAGTGGGTTCCTTTTCGGCGCGCTGCAGCAGCACCACGCCCAGGTTGTGAAAGGCCTCCCAGCTGTTGGTGTTGGCCGCAGCTACTTCGTAAATGCGTTGTTTTTCGGCAAGCAGCGGCGTCAGCGTGGCGGAGTAGCGCAGCTCTTCGGGCGTCAGGGCATCGGCTTCAATCTGCTTGTCCACGATTTTTTTCGACAGCAAATACACTTCCGAGTCGTAGCGCTTGGGGGCGGTGTAGGTCACGGCCACGGTGCCAAAGCGGAGCACGGGGTAAATGTACTGCTCGAGGTAGTCGAAGTAAGTGAGCTTGTGCAGGGCCTTTTCTTTTTGCTCGAAGGTGCCCTTGGTGTCGTTGATGATGGACACGACGGAGTCAATCTGGTCGGGCTTCAGGGCCGAAGTCGTTACCTTTTGCAGGAAGGTGTCCCACTTGCGCACGTAGGCCAGCGTGTCGTAGCGAATGTTCTCGTTTTTATTGAGATACGAAAAGTTTTTCACCCGTTGCTTGTAGTAATACAGCAGCATGCGCACGCGCTTGCTGGCCAGCAGGCGGTTGTGGGCGTCGGTAGAGTCGGGCGAGTGCCCGGCAATGATGAGGACCTGCTTGGTGTTTTGGTTGGCGTCAATCAAGTCCTCCAGGGCCTGCACGTTGGTGCCCAGGTAGCCGCGGATGAACCACTTGTCTTCGTCGAAGAAAAAGGGCAGCACGCGGGTGCCGCTCATGTTATTGCTGGCATTTTCGGGGAGCAGCGTGAGCACGGTGTCTTCGCGGGTCACGAGGCGGGCGGGGTCGGCAATGCCGCGGGCCACCAGCACGTCGTCTTTGCCGCGCAGCACGCGGCCGTTCTTTTTCAGCTCGCGCACTTGGGGGTGGGCCAGGAGCTCGCCGGGGTTGCGGTTGGGGGTGTTAGGCAGGGTGAATTTTTGTGTGGCCACCAGCTGGCCCTTCTTCTCGTCGTCGTACACGTAGTTGCCCACCGTGAAGGCGATGCGGCCCAGCGTGTCTTCGCGCAGGCCGTGCTCGTAGCGGTAGCGCAGCAGCATTTCGTAAGCTACGCCCTTGCGGAGGTGGTTGGCTGGCACCCGGGCGGTTACCTCAAACGGAACCGATTCGCCCGAGGCCAGAAGTGGGGCGGGCCGGGCCACCACGGTGCGGCCAGCTTCGGCTTGTTTTAGTACCCGCGGCAAGGCGCAGGCCGACAAAAAAAGCGTGGCTGTGAAAAGCCCATGGCTCAGTGGCCGCAAAAATTTACTCATCAAAATAGGCAACGGTGGAAAACGAAAGTCGGCCTTACAAACGTAAAAGACTTCGAATTAGTCGGCCGCAGGGCCGCAAAATTACGTAACGGGGCTTGCCCTGGCCCGGGCAAAGCCTTATCTTAGCCCAGAGAATCTGTCTTTCGCTAGCCGCTACCGCTCATGAAACGCTTCACCGACTACCTCGAAACACAGTCTTTTGGCTTATGTTCGGCCCTTGCCCAGAAGTGGGGATTTAGCACGCGCAGCGTCCGGCTGTCGTTCGTGTACGCCTCGTTTTTTACCTTTGGCTCGCCCATCGTGCTCTATTTCGCCGGAGCTTTTTGGATGAACGTGCGCCGCGCCATGCGCCAGCAGCGCAGCACCGTGTGGGACCTGTAATACCGGCCGAGGGCCAATAGAGACGCACTATTTTGCGTCTCTATTGGCCGCGCCATATGCCTCGTTCAAACGCAAGTCGTTCAACCACGAGCCGCAAAATAGTGCGCCTCTACCCCGTTCAGAGGCCTGGGATGTTGGCGTAAACCATCGAATTAACCGCTGTTTGATTTATCCAAGTCCGTTTGCCCGAGTACCCCGAAATTTCATTTCGGCCCGGTAGCACAATGGTCAAAGGTTTTCCGGTGGTTCTGGCGGGCCGAAATGAAATTTCGGGGTACTCGTTCTAGCTAACGCAAACTATTTCTTGCAGCACGCACGGCCAGCAGCCTCGCGGCTTGAGGCTACTGGCTTTACTTCAAGCCCAACTCGCTGAATTTCCGCTTGCCTCCGGCGAAGTAGGCCCACACCAAGCTGCCATTGTACACGCCCGCGCGTTGCGAGGCCCGCAACTGCGGCCTGGCGGCCCGGCGCTGCTTGCGCCAGTAGCCAAACTTGCCGTAAAAGCTAAAATGTGCCCGTAGTACCGCCCAGAAATTGGCGAACTCACCGCCGGCCAGGAAGCGCAGCCCGGCGACGCCATCGAGCAGCAGGCGCTGCAACACGCTGCCCGGCAGCTCGCGGGCCGCCGTGTTCTTGTAGAGCATGGCCAGGCCGTTGCGAAAATTGAGGTAGGTTTTGCGCGGGTTGGTTTTGGGAAGGGTGCCGCCGCCCACGTGGTGCACGGCGCTGCCGCCGTGGTACCACACCTCGTGCCCGGCGTTTTGCAGGCGCCAGCAGAGGTCTATTTCCTCCATGTGGGCAAAGTAGGCGGGCTCGAAGCCGCCCATGGCCTGCCAGGCGGTGCGGCGCAGCAGCAGGCAAGCGCCGCTGGCCCAGGCCACGGGGCGCGGGTCGTCGTACTGGCCCTGGTCTTTTTCGAGGGTGTCGAAGAGGCGGCCGCGGCAAAAGGGGTAGGCCAGCCGGTCGAGGTAGCCGCCGCCGGCCCCGGCGTACTCGAAGTGTGTGGGGTCGGCGTGGGCCAGGATTTTGGGTTGCACGGCGGCGATGCGCGGGCTGGCTTCGAGCAGGGCCCGCAACGGGCGCAGCCAGCCCAAGGTCACTTCCACATCCGAATTGAGCAGCACGAAAAACTCGCTGTCGACCTGCGCCAGGGCTTGGTTGTAGCCTTCGCAAAACCCTAGGTTGGAGTCCAACAGCAGCAACTCAACCAAGGGAAAGTCGCGGGCCAGCAGCTCCACCGACTCATCGGTCGAGGCATTGTCGGCCACAATCACGCGCGCACCATCGGCGTGGGTGAGTACGCCGGGCAGGAAGCGCCGCAAAAAACGGGCTCCGTTCCAGTTGAGGATGACAATGGCGACGTCGGCGCACACACCGGCCGCTGCACGCAAGGGCGCTGCGCTTGATGTCGCTTTGCTCGATAAAGCATGAGGAGTGAGGAAGGAGAAATTTTCTTCCCCCTCCTCGTTGCTGGTTTTCATTCGCTCTGCTTCCAATTCCTCATTCTTCATTAAGCGCAGCGTCGGTTAGGCGCCAAAGCCACTCAGGTCGAGGCCGGGGACGTTGGGCATGAGGCCGCTGGTTTTGCGCTGCAATTCGAGGCGGGCTTGCTCGGCGGCTTCGTCGAGGGCTTTGTTCACGGCGGCCACCACCAAGTCGGCCAGCATGTCGCGGTCTTGCGGCGTGAGCAGGGTTTCGTCAATTTCGAGCTTCAATATCTTGCGGTGGCCGCTGGCCGTGGCCCGCACCATGCCGCCGCCGGCTTCGCCAGTGGCCGTGATGTGTTGAATTTCCTGCTGGGCCTGCTGCATTTTGTCTTGCAGCTCTTTCACTTTGCCCATCATGCCGGTCAGGTCGAATGCCATGTGCTTGTTGTCAATTAATAGTTGGAAGTTCCTTGCTAACAAGCAAAGCTCCGAAAAGTGCGGCCGTTAGTCCACCATACGATGCCAAAACCGCAATAGAAGTTGGCCAATGGTAGCTAATTACTTCAAAATAGTAACAGCCCCCGTAGCAGTGAACGGCGTACCGTCCTCATTGTTTTGCTGAAAACGCCACACGTAGGCCCCCAGCACCGGCGCATGCCCTTTGATGGTTCCGTCCCAAGCGTCCGTGCGCTTGGTGCCGCGAAATACCTCCTGCCCGTTACGGTCCACCACCACAAACACGTAGTTGTCCAAGTATTTGCCTTTCACTTCCAGCACGTCATTCAGGCCGTCGCCGTTGGGCGTGAAGGCGGTGGGAATGGCGAGCAGCAGGCGGCGCGTGACGGTAGCCACGTTCGAATAGCTGAACGTGCCCGGCGGCAACCCCGCCCCGCTGATTTGCAAGCGGTAGCGCAGCACCTGCTGGTTGGCCGGCGGCGTCAGGTCGGTGTAGGCGTTGCCGCTCACCGGCACGGAGCTGACGGGATTGCCGCTGCGGTCCACGCGCTGCAGCACATAGGTAGCCGGAATGCTCGCGTCGGGGCCGGTGAAGGCGGTCCAGGAAAGGCTGGCCGTGGTTCCGTCGGGGGCGTCGGCCCGCGCGGTGAGCAGGGCCGGGCAGGCCGCCGAGCTTTCGGCCGAGGCGTTGGCACACACGTCAACCAGGCGGGCCGAATAACAGGGCGGCGCAGCCAGCAAATCGGTCAGGGCCGTGGAATCGCGGCGGGGCCGCACGCCGGTGGCGGTGCCAAAGTCGGCGGCCGGGCCGCCACCGGCGGTGCGGCGGTAGCGCAAGGTGATGCCAGCCGCCAAAGGCGCGGTCAAAAGCGGACTCACCACCACCACGTTATTGAGGTTGAAGCTGGCCAGCAGCCGCGGCGCCGGGGGCGGCAAATTGGATTGCGTGGTGATGGTGACGGGGTTGGACACCGCCGTGCCACCGCCGGGCTGCGTCGCCGTCACCTGATAGGTATACGCGGTGCCGCACTGCACGTCGGCGTCTTCCAGCCCGCCCGGGATGGGACGAAACGTGCTGAGGGGCACGTTGTTGCGCAGCACGGTGTAGGTGGTAGCCCCCGCGGCGGCATCGCTCAGCAGCAGCTGGTTGCGGTTTTGGGCCGAGTTGCCCGTTAGGCTAAGCGTGCAAATGAGGGGCGAAGCCGCCGTGCTGGTGTTGCAGGGGTCGGTGCGCAGCACCCGGTAGCAGCCTGCCGTGGGAGCTGGAAGCGCAAAGCTGGTGCTCCCCGCCGGCACCGGTGCCACGTCCCGAAACCCGCCGGGCGCGCTGCCATCGGCTAGTTGCAGGGTGTAAGTGTAGCCCGCGGGCAGGTTGCCAACCGTGAGGGTGGCCGCCCCACCAGGCAAGGGCCCCTGCAACGCCAGCCGAGTGAAACCGGGAACCACCGGTGGCGCCAGCGCCGCAAGGGTTTGGGTGGCGGAGCCGGTGCACACGCCATTGGCCGCGTACCGGCCCGTCACGGTCACGGTGCTCCCGCCAGCTGCGCTCACCACCGTGGCCTGGTTGCGGGCTATGGCCTGCGGGGCGCCCGTGCCCACTTGCACCGTGTAGCTGTCATACACGGCGTCGGTTACGGTAACCAACGCCGAGCCGCTGGGGCAGGGCGCTACCGTAAAGGTGGGCGCTGGGGTGTCGTACACCCGGAAGGTGCGGATGTAATAGGTTGCAGTACCAGCCACAGGGTCATTGGCTAGTTCAGATACCGTCACGTTGGCCGCAACCGTAGCCGCCGGAGTGTACACGTAGGTGGAGGGATTTGGCGGCTCGCAACTCGGCGAAAACGTGGTGCCGACTCCTGGCAGCACCCCGTAGCGCAGCAAAGTCGGGGGGATGTTGCGGCCAGCACAGGGCTCGAAGCGAACAGGTCGCCCAACACAAAAGGCGTCAACCGGCGTGTTAGTATTCACGTCGATGGCGACGAAGGTGCAGCTCAGGGCGGGACCTTGCAGGCAGTTTTGCGCCCTGGCCACTTGCCCGGCCAGCACCAGCAACAGAACGAAAATCCAACGGTTCAACAGCTTCATAGGCAGCACACGTAACGCAGCCTGCGCCGGAATAGCGTCTGCGCCTCGCCAAATCTCATCCATTATTTTTCAACAAGGTAAACCCGACGGCTGCCCTCCGAACGGCGCACGTCGCTATTGCCAATCAAACTTACGGACGAAGGCGGCGGCTCGGTGCAGGTCGGGGTACAGCACCCGGTCTTGGCCCACAAATTTTACCTCCTGGCCGAACGCCTCCACCACTTGCTCCAGGGCGTCGGAAGTGCGGCCGGGCCGGCGGAAGGCCAGCGCTTGCACGGCCGTTAGCAGTTCGATGCCCAAGACTTGCTCCACGTTTTCGATAACGCGGCGCGCCTTGGTCGCCGCGTTGGCGCCCATGCTCACGTGGTCTTCCTGGCCGTTGCTGCTCACAATGCTGTCGACCGATGCTGGGGTGCACAGCTGCTTGTTCTGGCTCACGATGCCGGCGGCAGTGTACTGCGGAATCATCAGGCCGGAGTTCAGGCCGGGCTCGGCCACCAAGTAGGTGGGCAGGCCGCGCTGGCCGGAAATGAGCTGGTAGGTGCGCCGCTCCGAAATGCTGCCCAGCTCGGCCACGGCCACGGCCAGGTGGTCGAGGGCCAGGGCCAGCGGTTGGCCGTGGAAGTTGCCCCCGCTCAGAATCTGGTCGTCGTCGGGAAAGATGTTGGGGTTGTCCGTGACGGAGTTGCACTCGGTTTCCACCACCTGCGCCACGTAGGCCAGGGCGTCGCGGCTGGCGCCGTGCACCTGCGGCTGGCAGCGGAAGGAGTAGGGGTCCTGCACGGCCACCCGGGGCTGGGTTTGCAGCTCCGACCCCGCCAGCAGCTCGCGCAGGCGCTGGGCCACTCGCACCTGCCCGGCGTGCGGCCGGATGCGGTGCAGGTTCTCGCTGAAAGGCGCCACGCCCGCCCCAAACGCCTCGGTTGAAAGTGCCCCGATGACGTCGGCCGCCGCAGCCAGGCGCTGGGCCCGCAGCACCCCGTCCACGGCGTAGGCCAGCATGAACTGGGTGCCATTGAGCAGGGCCAGGCCTTCCTTGGCCTGCAGCGCCAGCGGCTCCCAGCTGAACAGGCTCATGGCGTCGGCCGCGCTCAGCCGGTAGCCTTGGTAGTTCACTTCGCCAAGCCCCAGCAGCGGCAGGCAGAGGTGCGCCAGGGGAGCCAGGTCGCCGCTGGCGCCCAGCGAGCCCTGCTCATACACCACCGGCAGCATTTCGCGGTTGTACATGGCCACCAGGCGCTCGGCGGTGGCCACCTGCACGCCGCTGTGGCCGTAGCTCAGGCTCTGCGCTTTTAGAAAAAGCATCAGGCGCACGAGGTTGCCCGGCACTTCGGCCCCGGTGCCGCAGGCGTGCGACATCATCAGGTTGACTTGCAGCTGGGCGCGGGCCTCGGGCGCAATGCTGACGTTGTAGAGCGAGCCAAAGCCGGTGTTGATGCCGTAAATCGGGGCATTGTCGTGGGCGAGGCGCTGGTGGAGGTAGTGGTGGCAGGCGGCGATGCGCGCTTTGGCGTCGTCGCTCAGGGCAACGGGCCGGCCGTCGGCCAGCAGGGTGGCCAACGCAGCCAGGGTGAGGGGCTGGGTGGGCGAAATCGTATGGGTGGGCATTGAGGGGTGGGTGGGGTGAAGCGGGTGGGCAAAGAACGAAAAATTCTCTCTGCTGCCACGTGAGCTGGGGAATTCATGACCATGCTTGCGGGGCCATCCGGGCCGTGTCGCAACTCCTGCAACGGGCTTGCGGCATTCATTTCACCCGCCGAATTCACCCTGCCCAACGGCGCTCACCTTTTCACCGGCACAAAGCGGCGCACCGCAAATTCAGGCCCAATTTCTATCGTCATCAAATCCTCGCCCAGCTCCAGCGGGCCGGCGTAGGTAGCGCGGGTGCGCGGCAGCAGCTCGGCCGCGGCCGGAGGCGGCACGGCGGGGTCGGTGGTGAGCAGCACGATGTGGGAGTACACCGCCAGCCGGGGCTTCACGCGGTTGAAAACCCGGGCGGCGTCTTCCGGCAAGGTGTGGTAGCTCAGTATCTGGCGGGCCGTTTCGGAGGCGCGCAGCAGCTCGGGGCGGGCCGCGGCTACTTCGTGCACCAGCAGGTCGGTGCCCTGAGCCGCCCGAATCAGGTTTTCGCTGAAACCCGTGTCGCCCGACAGCACCACCGACCGCCCCGCGTAGTCGACGCGGTACCCAAAAGCCGGCTTGAGGTGTTCGCCGTGCGCCACCTCGAATGCGGTGACGCGCACGCCGTCCTGCTCAAACACCACGCCGGCCGCAATGTCGGTGGCCGCCACGGTGGCCCCGGCAGACGGCGGGCCTTGGTCGGCCCGCACGCCCAAGTCCCAGGCGTAGGCCTGCTTCAGGGCGGCCGCCATGGCTTGGGTGCCGGCCGGGCCAAACAGCCGCAGCGGCGTGGCCCGGCGGCCGTACACGCCCGGCAGCCAGCCGGTCAGCCAGAGGTCGGGAAAGCCCACCACGTGGTCGGAATGCAGGTGGGTGAAAAACACGGTGTTCACCGTGCCCAGCGGGATGCGGAGCTGCCAGAGGCGCTGGCTGACACCCCGGCCGCAGTCAAACAGCAGCTTGGTGGGGCCGGCTTCGACCAGGATGCTGGGCCCGAAACGTTCGATGTTGGGGATGGGCGCGCCGGTGCCCAGCAGGGTCACCTTAAGCGTTTGGGCCGGGGCCAGGACTGGGCCTAGCAACGCCAGGGCCAGCAGCAAAAGGGTGGACAGCTTGCGCATAATAAGCGTGGCTAATAGCACTTCCCACAAGCGCTTATTTAATATTGAATATATAACTTATTATTAAAAATTGGTTCCGTCCGGTCCGACGCCCTAGGCGTCCGACCGGTTGTCGGTCACCGGCCGTCGGAATACCGTGCTTGCGACAACCGGTCGGACGCCTAGGGCGTCG
>NZ_DASVSI010000061.1:0-10433 GCF_036388155.1 Hymenobacter sp.
CGAGCGCAGCCGAGGCATCTCGCCTGCTTCGTTGCAACGATTGAGTTAGTGGCGGCGGGCGAGATGCCTCGGCTGCGCTCGGCATGACGGGCTTTTTGAGTTTTCAAGCCTGTTGAATAGTCAACAAAAAAGCCTGCCAGCTCCACAGAACCGGCAGGCTTTCACGCTTGAACCCCAGGAGTTAGTTGTTCTGATACGGCGTCACGTTCATGTTCTGGAACATGAACGACCATTTGTCGGTCTGCTCGCTGATGACTTGGGCGGTGGAGCGGCCCGCGCCTTGGCCGGCCTTGGTCTCCACGCGGATGAGCACCGGAGCGGTGCCTTTCTGCGATTCCTGCAGCTTCGAGGCGAACTTGAAGGAGTGCGCGGGCACCACCCGGTCGTCGTGGTCGGCGGTGGTAACCATGGTGGCGGGGTAGCTGGCGGGCTTCAGGGCGTGGTAGGGCGAGTAGTTGTAGAGGTACTCGAACATCTCCTTGGAGTCCTGGGCGGTGCCGTAGTCGGAGGCCCAGCCGGCGCCGGCCGTGAACTGATTGTAGCGCAGCATGTCCATCACGCCCACGGCGGGGAAGGCCACTTTCACCAGGTCCGGGCGCTGCGCCATCACGGCGCCCACCAGCAGGCCGCCGTTGGAGCCGCCCGAAATGGCGAGGTAGTCTTTCGACGTGTAGTTGTTCTTGATGAGGTACTCGCCGGCGGCGATGAAGTCGTCGAACACGTTCTGCTTTTTGAGCTTGGTGCCCGCTTCGTGCCACTTTTCGCCGTACTCGCCGCCGCCGCGCAGGTTGGCTACGGCGTAGATGCCGCCGTTCTCGAGCAGCACGATGTTGGAGGTGCTGAACGAGGGCGTCACGCTCACGTTGAAGCCGCCGTAGGCGTAGAGCAGCGTGGGGTTTTTGCCGTTCAGCACCGTGCCTTTTTTGTAGGTGATAATCATCGGGACGCGGGTGCCGTCCTTGGAATTGTAGAACACCTGTTTCGACTCAAACTTGGTGGGGTCGAACTGCACGCCAGCTTTCTTGAACACCGTCGATTTGCCGGTAGCGATGTCGTACTTGAAAATAGTGGGCGGGTAGATGTAGGACGTGAAGGTGTAGTACGTTTCCTTCTCCTCGCGCTTGGTGCCGAAGCCGCCGGCCGTGCCCACCGAGGGCAGGGCGATGCTCCGCTCCTTCTTGCTACTCATGTCGTACTGCTCGATGAGCGACGTGGCGTCCTTGAGGTAATTGGCGAAGATTTTGCCGCCGCCGGTGGTGGCACGCAGCACGTTTTTGCTTTCCGGAATGAGGTCTTTCCAGTTGGCGGGCTTGGGGTTGGCGACGTCCACGGTCACGATGCGACCGTTGGGGGCGTTGTAGTTCGTCTCGATGTAGAGCTTGCTGCCCACGTTGTCGAGCACGCCCACCTCGCTTTTCTCGTTGTCGACCACCGTCATGATGGGGCTGTTCGGCTTGCTCAGGTCCTGGATATATAGCTCGTTGCCGGAGGTGGTGTTGGCGCCCGAAATTACCAGGAACCGCTCGTCTTCGGTGAGCGAGGCGCCGATGTAGCGGCGGGGCGTTTTCTCGCCGCCAAACACCAGTTGGTCGGTGCTCTGCGGCGTGCCGAGCTTGTGGTAAAACAGCTTGTGAATTTGGGTTTTGCCGGCCAGCTGGCTGCCGGCTTTGGGCTTGTCGTAGGAGCTGTAGTAGAAGCCGTCGTTGCCCTTCCAGGCCAGGCCCGAGAACTTCACGTCCTTGAGCGTGTCGCCCACGATGGCCTTGTCGGCGGTTTTCAGCACAATCACCTTGCGCCAGTCCGAGCCGCCCTCCGAAATCTGGTAGGCGGCCAGGCTGCCGTCTTTGGTGAAATTGATGCCGGCCAGGGAGGTGGTGCCGTCCTTCGAGAAGCTATTGGGGTCGAGAAAAACCTCCGGCTTGCCCTCGCTGCCCAGCTGCCGGTACAGCACCGACTGGCTCTGCAAACCAGTGTTTTTCGAGAAGTACGTGTACTTGCCTTCCTTGAAAGGCGCGCCGTATTTCTCGTAATTCCACAGCGTTTCGAGGCGCTTGCGGATGGCTTCGCGGTAGGGAATCTGGGCCAGGTAGCCCTGCGTCACCTTGTTTTCTTCCTGCACCCAGTTCTTGGTGTCGGGCGCCTGGTCGTTTTCCAGCCAGCGGAACGGGTCGGCCACTTTGGTGCCGAAGTACGTGGTGACGGTGTCTACCTTTTTGGTCTGCGGGTAGGGCAGCATCTTGATGGGCGCTTGGGCGAAGGCCGGCGCACTCAGCAACGCCGCGGCTAGCGGGGCATAGAAGCTTTTCATAGGATTGAAGTTTGGTGGGAGTGGGATGCGACGGGGCCAACAAACACGCACCTATTCAATTTTTGGCGCAGTTGTTCCTCAGCCTTTGTGAAAAGCAAGGTACAGCACGATGACTTTCTACTGCTGATGCGGGCACAAAAAGTCTGGCCTTGCTCGCCCTCAACCAGCCTTGCTCCCGCCGACAGCCCGCTTTCGTTGCCGTACTTTGGCCCCGAATGGCGGCAACTACTCTTTTCCCTCTTCCGGCGTGTTTAAACGAAACTGGCATTACCTGCTGCTTCTCTTCCTCCTCCTTGATTTTGGGTATTCGTTCTGGCACTATCTGCAGTTCAATATTGACGGCGACCTAGTGCCCATCGTGGCACCCAGCGAAGCCGTGCGGCCGGTGCTGCACGACCCCTTCGGGCTGGGCCCTCTGCTTCGCGGGGAGCAGTATGCGGCACCGAATCGGTTTTTTGCGGTCTTCTTTTTATACGAGTATTTCCGGCACGTGCCGCTGCTGCTGCAAAGCGTGGTGAGTCCCGTCGACAGCTTGTACCTGGCCTGTGCTCTGATTAAAATTGGCGTGCACCTGCTTTTGGTATACGTGCTGGCGGTGGCCGTCAGCAACCGGCCCAACGTACTGAGCAAAGACTTTTTGCTGGCCGCCGTGCTCATCACGCCTTTCCTGCAAACCTCCGGCTTCAACAACGCCATGGGGGTCATCGACTGGTCCATTACCTACACGATTTTTTACGCGCTGCCCATGAGCGTGCTGCTGCTATTTATGCTGCCGTTTTTGCGGGCGGCGCTGCACGGCGCGCCGCTGCGCGAGTCGTGGCTGGGCTACTTGGGCCTGCTCGGGCTGGTGGTGGTGCTGTCCTTCAACGGAGCCATTATGCCCGGAGTGGTGCTCATCGTGTGCCCCACCGTGCTGCTGGTGCGCTGGTACCGGCGGTTTGCAGCGCGCCCGACCGCAGAACCAGTGGTGCGCCGCGCGCTGCAAGCAGTGGCCGAGGTACCGCGCCTGCTGCTGGTGACGTTCACCGTTTTCAGCGTGCTGAGCTTGTACTCGCTGTTTATCGGCTACAGCAACTCCGAAAACCAATGGGCGAGCATTCCGCTGCTGGAGCGTTACGCGCGGGTGCCGCTGGGCGTGTACTATCTGTTCACGGGGCGCGAGATGAGCGTGGACAAATATGGCTTTTCGCTGCTCACGGCCATGGTGGTGGCCAATGTGTTCGTTGTGCGCCGGCAGTTGCCCGCGCCTCTGGCCGCCAAGGTGCTCACGGTGGGCATGTGGCTGGCGCTATTTGCAGCCGTGTACCTGTTGTTGCTGCCATTGGGCGGCTTCCGCACCTACCGCGAATACATCGTGCGGCGCGACAGCATTCTGCCCATCACCCTGGGCATGATAGGATTCTTTGCCTACTCGGCTTACTACCTGCTCACATCCCTGCCCGCGGCTGTCCGCCTGCGCTACGCGGTACTAGCCGGCACGGGCCTGGCCATCTTCACTGTCACCGACCGATATAAGCCCAGCGAATCGAACGCTTGCGAGCGCAGCCTGTTCGCCCAGCTGGCCAGTTCGCCCGACCCTATTGTGCAGTTGCCCGCCACCTGCACCATGATGGATTGGCAACCCCTCACCGATTACCGGAATTCGGGACTCAACGGAATGATGTTGCACTACTGGAACGTCACCGAAACACGCAAGCTATATTACCAGAAATAACGTCAACTGCGATACACCACACATTAAAGTTGTTTAGAAAGTGTGTCGCTGGCCGGTCCGACGCCCTAGGCGCCCGACCGGTTGTCGGTCTATGAACGTCCAAGTATAGTATTTGCGGCACAAGCCAGTACACCTTTCTAATGCACCTTTATGGTTGAAACTCCCGCGAGTAATCGGCGGAGCTAGTCCTACCAGAAACTCTATGAAATTACCCCTACCCGCTGCTCTCGCCCTGGTTTCGACCATCAGCCTTGGGGCGCAGGCTCAGGACTTGCCCGCGCGCGAAACCACCTACAAAGAGTACACGGTTTCGCTGGGTATTTTGGGCAACCCCAAAGCCCTTGGCGTGCAGGCCGAATTTCGTTTTTTGCAACACTTCGGCGCCCGGCTGGCAGGCGTCCAATCTTTCGACTATCAACGGCAAAACGAATTCGGCGGCGGCGGAATCGGGCTGCTTACGTACTACATTCCGCTGAAGAACAAGCTTATCGAGCCAGGCCTGGGCATTGGCGGCGTCTACTCCCTCTATCATTGGGACACCGGGTACAACAGCGGCAACCTGACCGACTTCAACATTGGCGGCGGGGCGGGCGTCAACTTCCGGTTTAGCCGCGACTTTAGATTCGGCATCAATGTTCTGGCCGCCAACGGCTTCGAGGCCGGCTACGTAGATGACACCATGCGGGCCGTGCGCCGAAAGCTGCTCATCATGCCGGCCCTGACGTTTGACATCTTGCTGTAGAATCCTTACGGCGTAAGCGGCCGGCAGCTCGTGCCATCGCAGCACTGCTTCAGTCTGTTCTCTCAGACTCGGCCCTTTTCTTCCACAGCCGAGCACTTCCTCGGCTAGCTGCCGGCCGTCGCGCTCACCCGCCAGATTCTATCGGCGGCGTCGTCGGCTACCAGCATCGAGCCATCGGGCAGGGTGGTTACGCCCACGGGGCGGCCGTAGGCGTCTTTGGAGTCGCCGCCCACCAGGAAGCCCGTGAGAAAGTCCTCGGGCGGGCCGCTGGGCTTGCCGTTGGCGAAGGGCACGAATACCACTTTATAGCCCGAATAAGCCGTCCGGTTCCAGGAGCCGTGCTGGCCGATGAAGGCGCCGTTGCGGTACTTCTCCGGGAAAGCGGCCTTGTCGTAGAACGCCAGGCCCAACGAGGCCGTGTGGGCGCCCAACGGCACGTCGGGCACCAGGGTTTTCTGCACCAAATCGGGCCGCTCGCCTTTGCGGCGCGGGTCTTCGTTGGGGCCAAAGTAGGCGTAGGGCCAGCCATAGAACCCGCCTTCTTTCACGCTGGTCATGTAGTCGGGCACCAGCTCGTCGCCCAGCTCGTCGCGCTCGTTCACGGCTGTCCAGAGCGTGGGCGTTTTGGTGCCGGGGGCCCAGGCCATGCCTACGGGGTTGCGCAGGCCGCTGGCGTAGATTTTTTCACCCGAGCCGTCGGGGTTTATCTCCAGAATGTTGGCGCGGCGCATTTCGTTTTCGGCGCCGTGCTCCATCACGTTGCTGCCCGAGCCCACGGTCACGAAAATCTTGGTGCCGTCGGGACTGGCCAGCAGGTTGCGGGTCCAATGGTTGTTGTAGCCGCCGGCGGGCAAGTCCAGAATTTTCTGACCCTGGCCCGTGATTTTGGTGGCGCCGGGCTCATACGGAAAGCGCAGCACGCCGTCGGTGTTGGCCACGTAAAAAGAATTGCCCAGCACCAGCATGCCAAACGGCTGGCGCAGGTTGGCCAGGAAGGTGGTGTGCAGGTCGGGCTTGCCGTCCTTGTTGGTGTCCCGGAACAGGGTAATGCGGTTGGCGCTTTCCTCCCGCAGCGAGCGGGACTTGTCCAGGTTGAGCGTGGCGGCCACTTTCTTTTTGGTGGTCGTCGGGATGGTGCTCGACTCGGCCACCAGCACGTCGCCGTTGGGCGCCACGTAAATCCAGCGCGGGCTTTGCATTTTGCTGGCGTACTCGGCCACGGTGAAGCCGGCGGGGGCGGTGGGCGTTTTGCCCGCCGGCCACGCCACAATGTTGACGCGCTTGGTGGTCGACTTGGTGGCGTAGGGCGTGGGCAGGTTCACCGCGGTGGCGGCCGGCGTGGTCACGGTTTGGGCCGGGTTGTCGGCCTGGGCTTCCTGTTTTTCTTCTTTGCTGGGGCCGCCGCACGCGGCCAGCAGGGCCAAGCTGGCCAGTAGTAGATTGGGGGTTCTGAACATTACGTAAAGACGAAGAATGAAGTCTAGCGCCGGCAGCAGCAAGCAGACCAACGGCTTAGGCTTACCCCCTTCCTCCCGAATTGGTTGCGATTTCGGCCGAATAAGCCCCGCTAATCGGCCAGCAGGCCCCGCGCCCGCAGCCAGTCAAAAATGAGCTGGTCGACGGCCGAAACCTGCGGCCGGTGCCGGTACGTGAGCCACATCACTTCCTCGATTTCGGCGGCGGGCTGCAGGGTTCCCGTGTAGGCGGCCTGGTAGCAGGTCATGCGCACCAGCACGCCGGCGGGGTGGCCATGCGCGGGTGCTTCAAAAGTGCCCACGTACGCCACGCTGGCCGGGTCCAGAACCACGGTTAGCTCTTCGCTGATTTCGCGCAGCAGCGTTTGCTGGTCGGTTTCGCCGGGCTCGCGCTTGCCGCCGGGGATGTAGTACCGGTCTTTGCCGCGGCTGCGGGTGCTCAGCAGGCGGCCGTGGTGCAGGTGCAGCCAGGCAATTTTGTCAATCATGCCGCGGGGCTCAGGCTACCGGCTTGTCGGCGGTTTCGACGATGAATTCATACAGGAAAGGCGACCGGTGGGGCCCGATTTTCCGCCGCTCTTCCAATTGCCGCACCAGTCCCAGGTCCAGCATCTTTTTCCGAAAGTTCCGCCGGTCAAACTGCCGCCCCGAGATGGCTTCGTACAGGGACTGCACCTCCGGAAGCGTGAATTTTTCGGGCAGCAAATTGTGGCCAATGGACTGCTGGTAGAGCTGCGCGCGCAACGTGGCCAGGGCCTTTTCGAGGATTTCGTTGTGGTCGAACTGCAACGCGGGCACCGCCTGCACGTCCACCCAGCTGTACTCGTCTACCAGGAACTCGGGCGTCACCGTCACTTCCTGATAATCGACCAAGGCATAGTAGCCAATGGACAAGGTGCGTTTGGCCAGCCAGTGCTCGGGGCTAAGAGCGATGTTGGCCTTGGCGTAGGTCTTGTTGTGGATGTCCTGAATGGCAATGCGGTTCAGGCGTGTGGGGCTGTCGCCGAAGGTGTAGAACTGCTGCAAGAACAGGTTCTGCAGCTGCGTCTTTTCGCTCAGAATGCGGTGGGCCGCGTCGGTCAGGGCCTCCTGGTTTTCCACGTAGCCGCCGGGCAGGCTCCAGCTTTGGTGCCCGTGGTAGCGAATGAGCAGAATTTTCAGCTGCTGGTCGTGATAGCCAAAAATGACGCAGTCGACGGAAAGATGCGGCAGATACCGCTCATGCCCGCGCTCGGCGAAATCGGCAACGTCACCAGAATTGTGCATGGCTGAAAAAAACTAATGCGTAAAACTAACGCATTTAAAAATTCTGTATAGATTTACCCGGTAAATCCCTCGCAAAAAACCGTTGCTCGTCGAAGTTCGACACGCAATAAAATGGTTTTTCTGCGATTACCAGGGGCTCTTTTCCACGCCGTCCCTGCTGCCCATCCTGGTTGTTTTGCCGGGCGTCGTTGCCCGTTTTTGCGCCTGCCTCTATCACGAATGAAGGCCAGCGTTTTTGTCGGCTAAACAAAGCCGCAATCGTTTTCTGCTACCCTGGCTCTGCCGTCTTTCCCCTACTGCAACTGCGATGAGATACTGGCTGCGTCACCTAGCAACTCGCCGGCCCGGCGCTCGCCCGGCTCCTGCCCACGGCGCTGGCGTGGTGCGAGCGGCACCTGCGCCGTCGCCGGCCAGCACACATTGCGGCCGGTGGCCGCTGAATCCTTGCCTTGCTAACTCCTTCGACTTTACTTTAAAAACTCCCACTTTTCGCTAGCTCATCATGGAAAAAAACACGTACGACGCCATCGTCATTGGGTCGGGTATCTCAGGTGGTTGGGCAGCAAAAGAGCTGACCGAAAAAGGCCTCAAAACCATCATGCTCGAGCGCGGCCGCAACATTGAGCATGTGAAGGACTACGTGAACACCGCCAAAGGGCCGTGGGAGTTCGAACACCGCGGCGGCCGCACCCAAGAGATGATTGACAAGTACCCGGTGCTCAAGCGCGACTACCCGCTCAACGAAATCAACCTGAACTACTGGGCCAGCGACCAGGACAGCCCCTACACCGAGGTGAAGCCCTTCGACTGGTTCCGGGGCTACCAGGTGGGCGGCCGCTCCCTCACCTGGGGGCGGCAGTCGTATCGGTTGAGCGACTTCGACTTCACGGCCAACGCCAAAGACGGCATCGCCGTGGACTGGCCCATTCGCTACGACGACCTGGCGCCCTGGTACAGCTACGTGGAGAAGTTTGCCGGCATCAGCGGCTCCAAAGAAGGGCTGCCGCAGCTGCCCGACGGCGAGTTTATGCCGCCCATGGAGATGAACATCGTGGAGAAGGACGTGGCTGCGCGCATCAAAAAGAACTACGAGCACCGGCGCATGGTCATCGGCCGCACGGCCAACATCACCAAGCCGCACAACAACCGCATCAACTGCCAGTACCAGAACAAGTGCTGGCTGGGCTGCCAGTTTGGGGCGTATTTCAGCACGCAGTCGGCCACGCTGCCCGCGGCGAAGGCCACCGGCAACCTCACGCTGCGGCCGTTCTCCATCGTCACCAAAATCCTCTACGACAAGGACACCAAGCGGGCCAAGGGCGTGGAAGTGCTCGATGCGGAAACGAACCAGACCTACGAGTACTTCGCCAAGGTCATCTTCCTGAACGCCTCGGCCCTGAATTCGACCTGGGTGCTGATGAATTCGGCCACCGACGTGTGGCCCGGCGGCCTGGGCAGCAGCAGCGGCGAGCTGGGCCACAACCTGATGGACCACCACTTCCGGGCCGGGGCCCGCGGCGACGCCGAAGGCTACGACGACAAGTACGTGTATGGACGCCGCGCCAACGGCATTTACGTGCCGCGCTACCGCAACCTGTTCGGCGACAAGCGCGACTACCTGCGCGGCTTCGGCTACCAGGGCAGTGCCGGCCGCGAAGGCTGGGCCCGCGAAATCCCGGAAATGAACATCGGCGGCGAGTACAAGGACGCCTTGAGCGAGCCCGGCAAGTGGACGATGGGCATCACCGGTTTCGGCGAAACCCTGCCCTACCACGACAACCAGGTGACCCTGGACAAAACCAAGAAGGACAAGTGGGGCCTGCCCGTGCTGGCCATCGACGCGAGTATTCGCGACAACGAGCAGAAAATGCGCATCGACATGATGGCCGACGCCCAGGAAATGCTGGAAAAAGCCGGCCTCAAGAACGTGAAGACCTACAACAACGGCTACGTGCTGGGCGGCGGCATCCACGAAATGGGCACGGCGCGCATGGGCCGCGACCCCAAAACGTCGGTGCTCAACCAACACAACCAGGTGTGGGACGCCCCCAACGTGTACGTGACCGACGGCGCCTGCATGACCTCGGCCGCCTGCCAAAACCCCTCGCTCACCTACATGGCCCTCACGGCCCGCGCCGTGGACCACGCCGTGAGCGAAATGAAAAAGCAGAATATTTGATTTAGTTGTCAGTTGCTGGTTGTCAGTTGCCAGAACTGCTCCAGCCACGCTAACAACTAACAACCAGCAACTAACACCTAAGCTTATGAACAGAAGAGACGCCCTCGCCCGAGTTGCCCTCATCATGGGTGGCACCGTTATCGGAGCCGATTACTTCCTGACCGGCTGCTCCTCGCCGGCCAAAAAGGACGAAAAAGCCACTGCCTCGACCGACGCGCCGGCCGCCAAGCCCAAGGACTTGCTCGATTCCGGCCAGATTTCCTTTCTCAACGAGGTGGGCGAAACCATCTTGCCCGCCACGAGCACCCCCGGCGCAAAAGAAGCCCAAGTGGGCAGCTTCATGGCCGTGATGGTGCGCGACTGCTACACGCCCGCCGACCAGAAAATCTTCCTCGCCGGCCTCGACAAGCTGGAAGAAGCCTGCAAAAAGCAGCACGGCAAAGATTTCATGGCCTGCGATGCCGCCCAGCGCACCTCCCTGCTCACCGCCCTGGACAAGGAGCAGCAAGCCTTCAGCAAGAACCAGCGCAAAGACGACCCCAGCCACTACTTCCGCATGATGAAGCAGCTCACGCTCCTGGGCTTCTTCACCTCCGAAGTAGGCGCTACCAAGGCGCTGCGCTACCTGCCCGTGCCCGGCCGCTACGACGGCAACGTGCCCTACAAAAAAGGCGACCGAGCCTGGGCCACGTCTTGATAATATCCTTCGACCAATAGAACGGTCATGTCGAGCGCAGCCGAGACATCTC